>JACCUS010000429.1 GCA_013811715.1 Nocardioidaceae bacterium | reverse complement strand
CCAGCCCACGTGAGACGAACCACCGGCACACGTTTCGACAGTCCCGCAGCAGGTACTCGGCCCCGCGCGGGTTGCTGACGATGTCGAGCACCTGCGGCAGGTCGATGATGACGATCCGCTCCCCCTGAGCAAGGATGTTGTACGGCGACAGGTCGCCGTGGGCGAGGCCCCGTCGGGCAAGGATCGCCATCGCCCCCGTGAGTTGCTCGAAGTAGCTCGCCACGATGTCTGGGCGCGGCCGCACCTGAGCGAGTCGCGGCGCCGCGTTGCCGTCGACCTCGATGTACTCCATCAAGATCTCGGTGCCGTCGATCTGGACGGGGTAGGGGACCGGAACGCCGGCCGACCACAGTGTGCTGAGCGCGGCGAACTCGTGCTGCGCCCATAGACCCGCGGCTACCTCGCGACCGAAGGCGGTTCCGTTCGCCATCGCGCGCGTTTCCCGGCTGCGGCGTACCCTCCTGCCCTCGACGTATCCGGTGTCGCGGTGGAACTGCCGATGCTCCGCACTGCGGTACCGCTTGGCCGCGAGGACGGTGGCGCGGCCCGGGAGGTCGGGTACGCCGCGATCGACCAAGAAGACATCGGCCTCCTTGCCCGTCTTGAGGATGCCAAGCTCAGTGTCGATGGCGCCGTCATCGGTGATCACCCACCCGGGGCGGGGTTCGGGACCGTGCTGCCCCTTCTCGACCGAGGACCAGGTCGACCAGCGCTGGTCGGCGTCGAGGTCTTGAGTGGGTTGGAAGGTGAAGGGGGCGTGAAGCGATGTTGTGAAGGCAGTCCTGCAGGTCGCTGGGCCGGATCCTGGGTCGTACATGGTGTGAGTGCTCCTCGAGCGATGAGCGAGGCACCCAGACACCAGTCAGTGAGCGAGCGACCCCGCGAGTGTGGGGACGAAGAAATCCCCGCGGGCAGCGGTTGACATCTCGACGCCTCCCTTCGCTCGTGCCGGCGGTGGTGCGGCCGGCGTTCACCAGATGACGACGATGCTGACAGTCGACCCTCACCGCTGGCAACCCATTTACCGGGCGCGCTCAGGCGCCGTGGTGGTCGGTGACGGTGTAGGTGCGGCCTAGTGGGCTGGTCCAACAGATGGTGTGTGGGTCGTCGGGGTCGATCTTGGGTTGCCAGCCGGCATGGGTGCGGGCTCGGTGGTGGCGTCGCCCGAGCGGTTGGCCGTTGGCGACGATGGTCTGTTTGGTCTCGGCTGGGGTGGTCCGGCGTGGGTGTCGGTAGGGGTCTTTGTGGTCGAGGTCGCAGGCGGCGGCGGGGGTGGTGGCGCCGGGGAAGGTGGAGAGGGGGTGGAGGGTGCGGATGGCTTCGGCCTGGTCGCGGGTGAACCGGTAGGTGTTGGCGTCGAGGAACATGATGGTGTCGTCGGCGGGGTCGGTGAACACCCGTCTTAGGACGGTGGAGTCGGCGGTGGCGAGTGCTAGGCGTCTGGCCTGGTCGGCGGTGATGGGTCCGTGGCCTTCGAGCTCGCAGGCTTCGTCGTCGAGGCCGAGGAGGGTGTCGGCGTGCATGTGCATGCGCAGCTCGGTGCGTGCCGGGAGGTAGCAGCGGGGGTCGGGCAGCGGCCGGCCGGGTAGCGATTGGCTCGGCACGGGGTCGGTCGGCGGGCGGCGGGGCGTGGCTGGGCCGGTGGGGAGGAGGGGCAGGCCGGTGAGGGGGTGTTGGCCGAGGAGGAGGTGGACGGCGGCGTCGGCCTCGTGGGCGCAGAGCGGGGTGGTGGGGTCGTGCAGGTGGCGTTGTCGGCCCCAGGAGGCGATCTGGTCGGCGACGGTGGCCAGCACGGTCTCGTCGTGGTTGATGGAGAACGCGCCGATCCCGTCACCGAGGGGGAAGGTCATGGCGGTGCGGTCGTTGTAGGCCTGTTGGTGGCGGCGACGCATGGCGGCGGCGTCGTGTTTGGCGACTTGGCGGCGGGCGTAGCTGCGCAGCCGGTTCGGGGTGCGGGTGGTGGCGGCTGCGGCGAGGATCGGGTCCAGCCGGGCGGCGATGTCGGCGGAACTGTGCCGGGTGGTCTCGCTGATTATCTTGGCATGGGCGTAGGTGAGGCGGCCGCCGCCGAAGTCGTTGTTGGTGTGCGGCAGCCGGTGCCGCAGGTCGAGCCCGACGGCGAGGTAGGCCGTGGCGGCTTGTTCGGAGCGGTTGAACGCCAACGCGATCTCGGTGGGAAGGAACTCCGAGCACACCGGTGTGTCGGGGCCGCCGAACCGGCGGGTCGCGACGCCGCCGGGGCGGCCTAGCCGAGGGCCGACGACGGGGTCGACCCGTTCGGTGGTGGCCAGGCTGGCGGCGGTCTTGCACAACATCCAGTCCAGTGTCGCTGCGCATTCGGTGATCGCGGCGCCGAGGTCGAGCAGGCTGACGCTGTTCAAAGCCTGCACTTCGGCGTCGAGGACCGCGGCGAACCGGGGCAGCGC
>JACCUS010000404.1 GCA_013811715.1 Nocardioidaceae bacterium | reverse complement strand
GCGCCCGGGCTGCCCTTCACCCGCACCCGCCCGTCGACGATCTCCAGGTCGTCGACCGACGCCTCCAGCGCGTTCGCCGCGATCCGGATTGCCTTCGCACGCACCTTCCGCGCCGTCATCGCGACCGCGCTGCCCGACATCACCGCGGTCCGCGAGGCGAACGTGCCCACGGCGTACTTGAAGCGACGGGTGTCGCCGGTCGTCACCCGCACCCGCTCCATCGGCACACCGAGCTCGTCGGCGACGATCTGCCCGAGCATGGTCTGGTGTCCCTGGCCCTGGCTCGTCAGGCCGGTCGACACCACCACCGTGCCGTCGGTCTCGACCCGCAGATGACCGCCCTCGTAGGGTCCGACGCCGGTGCCCTCCACGTAGCAGGCCAGCCCGATCCCGACCCTGCGCCCCTCCGCCCGCGCCCGCTCGCGAAACTCCCCGAACGCCGCCCACCCCACCAGCGCCTTCAGCTTCTCCATGGACGCCGGGAAGTCGCCCGAGTCGTAGATCAGCGGCCGGCCGTCTTGGAAGATCATGCCGTGGTCGTACGGCATCTCGGCGGGTGAGATGAAGTTGCGCTCCCGCACCTCCGCCCGGTCCAGCCCCAGGTCGCGGGCGATCGCGTCCATCACCCGCTCCATCACGAAGCACCCCTGCGGCCGCCCGGCCCCCCGATAGGGGGTGACGATGACCGTGTTGGTGTAGACGCTGTGGAACTCGACCCGGTACGCCCCCGGCTTGTACGGCCCGAGCAGCTGGGTCGAGGTGATGATCGGCACGATCAGCCCGTACGGCGTGTACGCCCCGTTGTCGTGCCAGAACCGCACCGACAGGCCGGCCAGCCGCCCCTCGTCGTCGTACCCGAACTCGACCTCGTGCAGCTGGCCGCGCTCGTGCGCCGAGGAGACGAAGTGCTCGCGCCGGTCCTCGGTCCACTTGACCGGCCGGCCCAGTCGCAGCGCCGCCCACGGCACCAGCACCTCCTCCGGCCAGGGGTGCACGATCTTCACGCCGAAGCCTCCCCCGACGTCCGGCGTCACCACCTCGACCCGGTCGACGGGCAGGCTCAACTTGGCGGCGATCGCCTGCCGCACGCTGGTCGACGTCTGGGTCGAGGTGTGCACCAGCAGCGACTCGTCGTCGGGATCCCACCGGGCGAGCACTCCCTTGCCCTCCATCGGCATCGACGCGCTGCGCTCGATCGACAGCGACAGCGAGCCCCGGCGCGGCGCGGCGTCGATCAGCGCGGCCGCGTCACCGACCTCTTGCACCATGGTCGCGGCGACGTTCCCCGGTACGTCGTCGTGGACCAGCTGGCTGCCCTCCCGCGCCCTCTCGATGCCCACCACCGCCGGGAGGGAGTCGTAGCCGACCTGGATCAGCCCTGCCACGTCTTCGGCTACGTACCGGTCGGTGGCCACCACCATCACGATGGCCTCGCCGACGTGGTTGACCTCGCCGTTGGCCAGCACATAGGGGGTCCGCCCGCGGGTCAGCGCCGGATGCGGGATCAGCAGCGGCAGTGGCTCGGTGGTGCGGCCGTCGAGGTCCTCGTAGGTGTAGATCGCGACCAGGCCCTCGACGTCCAGGGCCGCCGAGACGTCGATGTCGGTGATGCGCGCGTGCGCGTGCGGGCTGCGCACGAACGCCGCGGCCAGCGCGTCAGCTCCGAGGTCGTCCAGGTAGCGGCCCTGGCCGCTGACCAGTCGCGGGTCCTCGACCCGCCGTACCCTTTCGCCGAACAGCTTCGTTGTCACGGCGGGGCGGCTCCGCCCGGCGTCGTGGCGGCGACCGGTGCCCGGTCGCGACTCGGCGTGTCCCCGTGTCGCCGTTTGATCTCGGCGGCGCGCAGGACGGCGGCGACGATGTTCTGGTAGCCGGTGCAGCGGCACAGGTTGCCGCCGATCGCCTCCCGCGCCTCCTCCTCCGTGGGGTCGTCGTTGCCCTCGAGGAACGCGGTGATCGTGGTGATGAAGCCGGGCGTGCAGAAGCCGCACTGCAGCGCGTGACAGTCCCAGAACGCCTGCTGCGCCGGGCCGAGCCCGCCGTCAGCCGACCGGCATCCTTCGGTGGTGGTGATCTCGGCGCCGTCTGCCGACACCGCGAACATCAGGCAGGACCGCACCGGGGCGCCGTCGAGCAGCACCGTGCATGCGCCGCAGACACCGTGCTCACAGCCGACGTGAGTGCCGGTCAGACCCGCCTCGCCACGGATCGCGTCCGACAGCAGCCGACGCGCGGGGACGCGGAGCAGTCGTGGCACCCCGTTGATCGACAGCGCGACGTCATGCGTCGGCTCAGCAGTCATCCGGCGATCCTGTCCGCTCCGCCGTCATGCGGCCACCCGGGCTGCCGAGTCGGCGAGCGCGGCCGCGAGCGCCCGCCTTGACAGCGTGATCGCGAGGTGGCGTCGGTACTCGGCGGTGGCGTGGATGTCACCCTCGGGGTCGATCCGGGACTCGACGAGGTCACCCGCGTCCGTCCAGTCCACCCGGTCGTACGACGCACCCGCGCAGGCCGCGGACACGTCGACCACCTCCGGTGTCGGTCCCACGCTGATCAGCGCCACCCTTGCCGAGCTCACATGGCCGGACGGGTCCAGCACCACGACGGCGCCGACCCCGACCATCGCGTAGTCGCCCTGCCGGCGGGACAGCTCGACCCAGCTGGAACCGGCACCCGTGGGCGGGTTCGCGAAGGTGGCCGACACGGCGAGCTCGTCAGGTGCCAGCGCCGACTCCATCGGGCCGGCGAAGAAGTCGGCGGCGATGATCGAGCGCTCGCCGCTCTTGTTCACCGCCCGCACCGTGCCGTCGAGCAGAGCCAGCACCGCTGGCATCTCCGCTGCAGGGTCGGCGTGCACGAGGCTGCCCACCGTCGTACCCCGGTTGCGGATCGTGGCGTGGGCGACGTGGGACACCGCCCGGCGCAGCAGCGGGTTGGCGGCGAACGCGCCGTCGTCCAGCTCGAGAGCGCGGTGCCGGGTCAGCGCCCCGATCCGTACCGAGGTCTCGGTCACGACGATGTCGGCGAGGCCGTTGATGTGGTTGATGTCGACCAGAGACGCCGGGGCCGCCAGCCGCATCGACATGAGCGGGATCAGGCTCTGTCCACCGGCCAGCACCTTCGCCTGCCCGTCGGCGAGCATGTCGACTGCCTCGTCGACGCTCGCCGGACGGTGGTACGCGAACGCCGCGGGCTTCACGGGTGGTCGGTCTCCTCGGGCACTGTCCCGACACTAGGTGAGGCGGCGTCCATCGCCTCCCGCGCCCTCCTCGTCGTCGCGATGGACGCCCTCGTGGCCGACCGCGAGGATCGCGCCGTCGTCCTTGAGATGTGCGGGCGCCACCGCCCTGGCGAGGTGGTAGCCGACCAGGGTCACGATCGTTCCCAGGGCGATCCCGGTCAGCACGAAGTCGTCGGTGATCTCGAGAGTCGTGTCGCCGATCGCGATGATGATGCCGGCGGCGACCGGGACCAGGTTGACCGGGTTGGCGAAGTCGACGCGGTTCTCCTTCCAGATCTTCGCCCCGAGCAGTCCGATCATGCCGTAGAGCACGACCGTGATGCCGCCCAGAACGCCGCCGGGGGTCGCCGAGACCAGGGCGCCGAACTTCGGTGACAGACCGAACAGGAGCGCCACGCCCGCCGCGACGAAGTAGGCGGCGGTCGAATAGACCCGGGTCGCCGCCATCACGCCGATGTTCTCGGCGTACGTCGTCGTTGGAGACCCGCCGACCGACGACGCGATCATCGTGCCGACTCCGTCGGCGCCGATCGCCTTGCCCATCACCGGGTCGAGATCGCGCTCGGTCATCTCGGCGACCGCCTTCACGTGACCGGTGTTCTCGGCGATCAGCGCGATCACGGCGGGAAGCACCAGCAGCACGAACGTGATCGAGAAGGTGGGAAGGTGCCAGCCGACGGCGTCCAGGTTGCCGGCCAGTGTCTGGTTGCCCACCAGGCCGTCGGCGGTCTGGTCGGGGAAGCCGAACCAGTCCTCCGCCTTGACCAGGTCCCAGTTGACCCGGAAGTGTTCGGTGATCTTGTTCGCGGCGGGCTCGAAGGAGGTGATCTGGCCGAAGACGTTGTCGAACACCCAGGACAGGGCGTACCCGAAGACGAGGCCGATGAAGATCGCGATGCGGCCGAGGAAGCCCCGCACGCCGACCGCGAACAAGATGACGAAGAACATCGTGATCAAGGCGACCCACTGGTCCTGCGGCCAATAGATGTCCGCGACGACCGGGGCGAGGTTGAAGCCGATCAACATCACGACGGCACCGGTGACGACCGGGGGCAACACACTGTGGAGGACGTGAGTCCCCATCACGTGGATCAAGACTCCCACTGCGGCAAGCACCAGACCAGCGACCAGGATGGCACCGGTGACATCGGCGGGACCGCCCTCTTGTGCGTAGATGGCTCCGGCGCCTCCCACGAAGGACGCGCTGGTCCCGAGGTAGCTCGGCACCTTTCCCTGTACGATCAGCAAGAACGCGATCGTCGCGACACCGCTCATCATGATCGCGAGCTGCGGGTTGAGGCCCATGATGATCGGAAAGACGAACGTGGCGCCGAACATAGCGACCACATGCTGCGCGCCGAGGCCGACCGTGCGGCCCCACGAGAGCCGCTCATCCGGGGCGACTGCTTCTCCGGGCGGCGGTGTCCTGCCGTCGTGCACCACTTTCCAGCTGATGGCCATGATGGCTCCCTTCCTCGGTGTGACCGCCTCGGTATGGCCGACTCCGTGGCCGCGTCGGTGTGACCGCTGTCACGCTGAGACCACGATGCCGGAACCCGCTCCGTCGTGCCTGCGACGCGCAGGCGGTGGGGTAGCGTTTCCGGGTGGGCTCTAATCGTTGGTGATCAGCTCGGTGCGCCCTCGCCGAGGTCGCGGGTGAGCAGTTGCGCGCCCTGGTTGCCTACCGTGGCCCGATAGCCAGCCATGCCCGTGCGCTCGACGATGTCGACGTACTCCTCGATCCTGTCGGTGTGCACCCACCCCCGCCACATCCGCGCGATCATCGTCCGGCTCCCATCAGGCTGCCTTCGCCCGGTAGGACAGGACGACGACGCCGGACGCCAGCACGCGGGCGTCGGCCGTGCTCGGCCTGCCCGCTGCGTGGTGGGTCTGCTCACGTTCCTGTGCTGACCCACCACGGCTGATGGTGCGGCAGCAGGTCGAACATCCGCGCCTCCTCGTTCCGATGCGCCACGCTACTC
>JACCUS010000031.1 GCA_013811715.1 Nocardioidaceae bacterium | reverse complement strand
CCTACGGACGCAAACCGGTGCTCGTGGTCGGGGTGCTCGTCTTCCTGCTCGGGTCCTCGTTGTCGGCCGCGGCCTGGGACATGTCGTCCCTGATCGCCTTCCGTGCCTTGCAGGGGCTGGGCGCGGGATCGATAGGCGCGACCGTCAACACCGTTGCCGGCGATCTGTACGACACCGCGGAGCGGGGCAAGGTGCAGGGCTGGCTGTCGAGCGTGTGGGGCATCTCGGCGGTCACAGCGCCGGCACTCGGTGGCATCTTCGCGCAGTACGCCTCCTGGCGGTGGATCTTCTTGGTGAACCTGCCGATCGGGGCGCTGGCCCTGTTCATGATCGTCCGTGACCTGCACGAGCAGGTGGAGCGAAGGCGCCACCGGATCGACTACGCCGGCGCCGTGCTCCTACTGGCCTCCGCCGGGCTGTTGATCTTCGGCCTGCTGCAAGGCGGGACCGCCTGGCCGTGGGTGTCGGCCCCGAGCCTGCTCGTCTTCGCTGCGGCGGTCGGCTCGGGCGTAGCCGCCGTAGGTGTGGAGCGGCGGGCCGCGGAGCCGGTGATGCCGCTGGTGCTGTGGACCCGACGGCTCACCGCGGGTTCGTACGCCGCCACCGCCGTCGCGGGGCTGCTGGTCATCGGCCTGTCCACGTTCTTGCCGACCTGGGCGCAGGCCGTGCTTGGGCTCGGGCCGATCGCCGCCGGTTTCGTGCTCGCGGTCATGAGCATGTCGTGGCCCCTCGCCGCCGGGCTCTCCAGCCAGCTCTACCTGAGGATCGGCTTCCGCGACACGGCGGCGATCGGCGGCCTTTTCACCGTCGCGGCGGGGACCGTGTTCGTGCTGACGCCCGTCGATGCCGCGGTCTGGCAGCCGGTGCTCGGCAGTGCGTTGATGGGCGCCGGGCTGGGTCTCATCACCTCGTCGCTGATCGTGGGACTGCAGTCCACCGTCGGCTGGGGTGAGCGGGGTGTCGTCACCGGAGGAGCGATGTTCTCCCGATTCCTGGGTCAGAGCATCGGTGCGGCGGTCTTCGGTGCCATCACCAACTCTGTGCTGTCGCACCGGCTGGCTTCGGCGTCAGCTGAGGTGCGCGCCGCGCTCCCGGCCGATGTCGACGGGGTCAGCGAGGTCCTCACCGGCGGTCACCGGACTGTGGCTGCGGAGACGTTCATGCGGGAGGCGCTGCACGCGTCGACGCACGCGGTGTTCCTCGGCCTGCTCGCGGCGGGCGCGGTCACGCTCATCGTGTTACTGGCAGTCGTCCCTCGTCGATTCCCCTCCTAGGCGACCCCACGCCAGCCACCACGCGGGTGAGGTGCGCGCGCGCATCTGACGACCCTCCCCTCCCCGCAATTGCGGGAAACTGGTCGACACCTCCGGCGTGTCGACTGCAACTTTCCCGCAATCCGTGGTGGCGGTTTTGGGCCCGCGGCGGACATGGTCAAGCGCGTCACGGGCGTCAGTCGCGTCACGGGCGTCATGGGCGCCAGCGCTTGTGTCGGATCGCCGGCTCGCCCTCGCGGACCAACTGGAGCCGGGGCTTGGGGCCGTCCGTGCGTCCGGTCTGCGGCTTGCGCCGGCCGGGCAGCCACGGCAGCGGCCAGCGGACTCCGGGTCCCTCGTATCCCTGCTCCATCGCCGCATGCAGCGTCCAGCTCGGGTTGTACAGGTGCGCCCGCGCCAGCGCGCACAGGTCGGCGCGGCCGGCCATGATGATCGAGTTGACGTCGTCGTACGACGAGATCGCGCCGACCGCGATGGTGGCGATCCCCACCCGGTTGCGAATCGCATCAGCGAAAGGCGTCTGGAACGAACGCCCGAACGCCGGCTGCTCCTCAGGTGTCACCTGCCCGGTCGAGACGTCGATCGCGTCGACGCCGGCGTCGGCGAACGCCTGCGCGATGAGCACCGCGTCCTCGGTGTCGACACCCCCCTCGACCCAGTCGCTTGCCGAGATGCGCACGGTCATCGGCTTCGCATCCGGCCAGACCTCGCGCATGGCGGTGAACACCTCCAGCGGATAGCGAAGCCGCGCGTCCAGGGCGCCGCCATACCCGTCGGTGCGCTGGTTGGTGACCGGGGAGATGAAGCTGGACAGCAGGTAGCCGTGTGCGCAGTGCAGCTCCACGAGGTCGAACCCGGCCTGCTCGGCGCGCACCGTGGCGTCGACGAACTGACCCTTGATCTCGGCCAGCTCGGCGAGTGTCAGCTCCCGGGGCACCTGGTTGACCCCCGGCCGGTAGGCCAGCGGGGAGGGGCCCACGACCTCCCAGTTCCCGTCGGCGAGCGGCAGGTCGATGCCCTCCCACATCAGCTGGGTCGACCCCTTGCGACCGGAGTGTCCGATCTGCATCCCGATCTTGGCCTGGGTCTGGTGGTGCACAAAGTCAGTGATGCGCCGGAACTCCGCGACGTGCTCGTCGGCGTACACCCCGCAGCAGCCGAGAGTGATCCGGCCCTCGGGGGAGACGCACACCATCTCGGTCATCACCAGGCCGGCGCCGCCCAGCGCCTTGCCGGTCAGATGGGTGAAGTGGAAGTCGCTCGGCGTCCCATTGTCGGCCATGTACATGTCCATCGCCGACACCACGACCCGGTTCGCCAGCTCCAGGTCGCGCAGCCGGAAGGGCTGGAACATCGGCGGGCACACCTCGCCGTCGCCGAAACCCCGGCGGCGCTCGTGGTCGGCGAACCAGCGGTCGGCCCGGTCGACGAACTCGTGGTCGCGCACCCGCAGGTTGTCGTAGGTGACGCGCCGGCTCCTGGTCATGATGTTGAAGGCGAACTGCATCGGCTCCTGGTCGACGTACTGGCCAAGGTTCTCGAACCACTCCAGGCTCGCCTGCGCCGCCCGCTGCGTCGACACCACGACCGGTCGGCGCTCCTCCTCATACGCCGCCAGGGCGACCGGCAGGGCGTCGTGCTCGTGCAGACACGCGGCCAGCGCGAGCGCGTCCTCCATGGCCAGCTTGGTGCCAGACCCGATCGAGAAGTGCGCGGTGTGCGCGGCATCGCCAAGGAGTACGACGTTGTCGTGCCGCCATGTCTCGTTGCGGACTGTGGCGAAGCTGATCCAGCGGGAGTTGTTGGCCCACACGTCGTGGCCGTCGAGCACGTCGGAGAAGATCTCGCGGATCAGTGCGATCGACTTCTCGTCCGACTCGCCCGGAGAGAATGGGCCGGCCGCCATCGTGTCGAAGCCGGCGGCCTCCCAGACTCGGTCGTGCATCTCGACGATGAACGTGCTCCCCTCGGTGTCGTACGGGTAGCCGTGGATCTGCATGACGCCGTACGGGGTCTGCTCGACGTAGAACTTGAATGCGTCGAACACCTTGTCGGTGCCGAGCCACATGTAGCGGCAGCGCCGCGTCTCCAGGGTCGGCGCGAACGTGTCGGCGTACCGAGTCCGCGTCGCGGAGTTGGCACCGTCGCCGGCCACGACGAGGTCGTGGGCGGCGGCGAGCTCCTCGACGTCCGCCTCGGTCCGGAAGCGCACCGCGACGCCGAGCTCGATGCAGCGGCGCTGCAGGATGTCGAGCAGCCGGCGTCGGCTCATCGCGGCGAAGCCGTGACCACCGCTGGTGATCACCTCGCCCAGCGCATGCACGTCGATATCGTCCCACCGGGCGAACTCGGCCTCCATCGCCGTATGGATCATCGGGTCGGCGTGCTCGATGCCACCGAGGGTCTCGTCGGAGAACACCACCCCGAAGCCGAACGTGTCGTCGGCGGCGTTGCGCTCCCAGACAGTCACCTCGTGACCGGGGCCGAGCTGCTTGACCAGCGCCGCGAGGTAGAGGCCGCCGGGCCCGCCGCCGATAACCGCTATCCGCATGGCCTCCTCCTTCGCCGCCACGGTATGTCGCCTTCGCAACGGCCGTCAATAGAACGCGAGGCATCGCCCGACGTATACGCTGTCGACCAGACAGGTCGAGCCAGCCAGTCTGACGCAGCCAGTTTGACACCGGGAGGTCGCTGCCGATGAGCCCGTTCCGCGGGTCCGCCCCCTTCACCAAGGAATGGCAGCACTTCAAGCTACAGCGGGCCGACGGCGTCGCCACGATCACGTTCGACCGCCCCGACAAGCTCAACGCCTTGACCTTCGAGATGTACGCCGATCTGCGGGACCTGTTCGCTGAGATCCCGCATCGCGACGACACCCGGGTCGTTGTGCTCCGCGGCGAGGGACGCGCCTTCTGCTCCGGTGGCGACGTCGACGAGATCATCGGCGCCACGTTGCAGATGCGCCCGGACGAGCTGCTTGCATTCACCCGGATGACCGGCGACGTCGTACGGGCGATGCGTGAGTCGCCCGCACCGGTCATCGCCGCAATCCACGGCACAGCCGCCGGCGCCGGCTCGGTGCTGGCCCTCGCCAGCGACTTCCGGGTGATGGCGAGGTCGGCCAAATTCGCCTTCCTGTTCACCAAGGTCGGCCTCGCCGGCGCGGACATGGGGGCGGCGTACCTGCTGCCACGGCTCGTCGGCCTCGGCCGGGCCACCCAGCTGCTGCTGCTCGGCGACTCGCTGCCTGCCGAGCGGGCCGAACGCTGGGGCCTGGTGAGCGAGCTGGTGGACGACGGCGACGTCGACGCCGCCGCCCGGCGGCTCGCCGAGCGGCTCGCGAGTGGGCCAGCGCAGGCCTGCTCCCTCACCAAGTCGCTGCTGACCCGCGAGCTCGACATGGACCTCACCGGCGCAGTCGAGCTGGAGGCGATGACCCAGGCGCTGTTGATGAAGGGCGACGACTACCGGGAGTTCCACGCCGCGTTCACCGGCAGGCGCGAGCCGCAGTGGAAGGGGCGTTGAGGTGCCCGACTCGGCCTGGGCGCTGAACGCGGAGCAGGTCGCGTTCTCTGATTGGGTCCGGGGGGCCGCGGTGACCAGTCTGCTGCCGATCGCCGCGCGAGGCGACGAGGGGCGGGTCAACCGACCGTTGCTCGCGGCGATGGGGGAGCTCGGTCTGCTGGCCCGACTCTTCCCCGGTGTCACCGAGGGTGTCGAGGGCGCCGCCTCCCGTCAGGCTGCTGCCTTCGACCTGTGCCTGCTCCGCGAGGCGCTAGCCACGGTCTGCACCGAGGCCGAGACAGCCCTGGCTCTGCAGGGGCTCGGCGCCTACCCGGTGCTGCAGTCGGGAACCCGAGAACAGGTGGAGAGATGGGTGCCCGCCGTGGCGCGTGGCGATGCGGTGGCGGGGTTCGCCTTGACCGAGTCCGAGGCCGGATCCGACGCAGCCGCACTCTCCCTCTCGGCGGAGCCCGACGGTGATCGCGGGTGGCGCCTCACTGGGGAGAAGATCTGGATCTCCAACGCGCCCGAGGCCGACTTCTACTCGGTCTTCGCTCGCACCACACCGGACGCCGGGGCTCGTGGGGTGACCGCGTTCGTCGTACCCGCGGACCGTCCTGGCCTGACCGGGCAGCACCTCGACATGCTGTCCCCGCACCCGATCGGCCGGCTCGCCTTCGACGGCGTGCCCGTTGGCGCCGACGAGGTGCTGGGCGAGCCCGACCGAGGGTTCGCGGTGGCGATGCGCACGCTCGACCTGTTCCGGCCCAGTGTTGGCGCGTTCGCCGTCGGGATGGCTCAGGCCGCGCTCGACGCGGCGATTGCGCACGCCGGCACGCGGACGGCATTCGGCGGGCCGCTGCGGCAGATGCAGTCGGTCGGCCACGCGCTCGCCGAGATGGCCACCCGCACCGAGTCGGCCCGGCTGATGGTCTACCAAGCGGCGGCGGCGTACGACGAGGGGCGCGCGGGCGTCTCCACCAGCTCCGCGATGGCCAAGCTGGTGGCCACCGAGACCGCTCAGTACGTCGTGGACACCGCCATCCAGATCCACGGCGCCACCGCCCTGCAGCGCGGCCACCTGCTCGAGCACCTGTACCGGGAGGTGCGCGCGCCGCGCATCTACGAAGGCGCCACCGAGGTGCAGCGCTCGATCATCGCCCGCGACCTCTACCGCTGACCGACCCGGGCTCAGCCACATCCGTCTGCGAAGACGCGCGTCATCCATGCGGCAACGCCACAGACGAACTGGCCAGCCAAGCATTCGGCTGCGAGGTGGCGGGTCATCCACGCGAATGGGTCACAGACGAATCGGGGATGCGCCGGTCACTTCGCTGCGGACTCGACCTCACGGAGCCGGAAGCGCTGCACCTTGCCGGTGCTGGTCCGCGGCAGCGCGTCGATGAACTCGACCGCACGCGGATACTTGTACGGCGCGATCTGCGCCTTGACGAAGACCTGCAGCTCCTTCGCCGTACCCTCGTCACCGACAACCCCGTCACGCAGCACGACGAATGCCTTCACGAGCTGCCCGCGTGTCTCGTCGGGGACCCCCACCACGGCGCACTCGGCCACGTCGGTGTGGGCGAGCAGCGCCTCCTCGACCTCGGGTCCGGCGATGTTGTAGCCGGCGGAGACAATCATGTCGTCGCTGCGCGCCTTGTACCAGAAGTAGCCGTCGTCGTCTCGCAGGTAGGTGTCCCCGGTGATGTTCCAGCCGTTCTGCACATACACCGCCTGCCGTTCGTCGGCCAGGTACCGGCAGCCGGTCGGCCCCTTGACCGCGAGCCGCCCCACTTCCCCCGCCGGCAGCGCCTCGCCCGCCCCATCCACCACGGCCGCCCGGTAGCCGGGCACCGGCACCCCCGTCGAACCCGGCCGGATCGCATCGTCGGCTGCGGAGATGAAGATGTGCAGCATCTCCGTCGATCCAATCCCGTCGATGATCCGCACGCCCGTCGCGTCGCGGAAGGCCTGCCAGGTGGTCGCCGGGAGGTGCTCGCCTGCTGACACGCAGCGACGCAGGGTCGCGAGCCGCTCGGGGCGCCCGGCCACGAGCATGGCCCGGTAGGCGGTCGGCGCCGTGAAACAGACGGTCACCAGATGTGCCTCGATGAGGTCGGCGAGCTCGTCCGGCGTCGCCTTCTCGACCAGCAGCGTCGACGCGCCGACGTGCAGCGGGAACACGACGAGGCCGCCCAGCCCGAAGGTGAACGCCAACGGAGGCGTCCCGGTGAACACGTCGTCCGGCGTCGGCCCGAGCACGTGCTTGGAGAACGTGTCGGCGTTCGCGAGCACGTCGCGGTGGAAGTGCATGGTCGCCTTGGGCCGCCCCGTCGTACCCGAGGTGAAGGCGAGCAACGCCACATCGTCGGCGGCGGTCTCGACCGGAGCGAACGCGCCTCCGTGCCGCTGCGCCCGGCGGGTCAGGTCGTCGTCGGCGTCGCCGCCGTACGTGACGATCGGGGCGCCGCCGAGGTCGGCCGCCCGCAGGTCGTCGACGAACCGGGAGTCGCACAGCGCCACGTCGATACGGGCGATCTCATGCACGGTGCTGAGCTCGCCGGGTCGCAGCAGCGGCATCGTGGTGACGACGACCGCGCCGGCCCTGAGCACCGCGAACCAGCAGGCCACCAGCCACGGGTTGTTCGGGCCGCGCAGCAGCACGCGGTTCCCGGGTACGACGCCGAGCTCGGCGACCAGCACGTGCGCGACCTGGTCGGAGGTCCTCAGCAGGTCGCCGTAGCTCCACGCCGTCTCGTCGGGCGCCAGCAGGCAGGGACGGTCCGCGCCGTGCTGCTCGATCGTGCGGTCGAGCAGCTCGACGCCGCAGTTGAGCCGGTCGGCGTACCGCACATCCGGAAGGTCGAACCGGAACTCCGGCAACGCCTCGTCCGGCGGGAGGTTGTCGCGGCAGAACGTGTCGACGTGGGCCGACGGCGTGAGCTGCATCAATTCCCCTCCTGGAGTGGGCGGCTGCCGATCCAAGTATTCTCTCTCCGTGACGACAGTCAAGGCGCCGCAACAGCTGATCGTGACGGTCTACGGCCTGTACGCGCGCGAGCAAGGCTGGTTCAGCGTGTCCTCCCTCATCAAGCTGCTGGCCGAGCTCGAGGTCGACGAGCCGGCGGTGCGGTCGTCGGTCTCCCGGTTGAAGCGCAGCGGGATCCTGGCGGCCGAGAGGGTGGACGGCGTCGCCGGGTACGGGCTGT
>JACCUS010000382.1 GCA_013811715.1 Nocardioidaceae bacterium | reverse complement strand
CCGCGCCAGGGCCAGACTGAGTGCCTGGCCGAGTCCGCGCGATGCGCCGGTGATGAGTGCTACTGGCATCCGTGCCTCCTACGTCGGTGGGCCTGGTGCGTCGATCGGTGCATGGCGCTCGACGCGTTCTGCCAGCATGCAACTTAAAGCCCACTTGAGTTCAAGTCCCGAGCTTGAGCCCCTTGAGTCCAGGCCCTCCGCCGGACTGTCGTGCCTCCCCTCGGCGCCCGGAGTGGGCATCCCTTCGTATCCCAATCGCTATTTCGGCATGTGATCCCCAAATCGGGATCGCACGTAGAAGAGATGGGTGGTGACGAGCCGGGACATCAACGAGCGGGGCGCCACCGCGTCGGGGTCGGTCGCCGCGTCAGCGAAGTCGCAGCGTCAGTCGCCCCGGACGACACCTATGAGGTGGCCGACCGCAGCCTCGACCGGGACGTTCACGCGTTCTCCGGTCGCCCGGTCCTGAACCTCCACCACACCGTCCCCGAGCCCCCTGCCCACGACCACGATCGTCGGTACGCCGATCAGCTCGGCGTCCTTGAACTTCACCCCCGGCGAGACCTTCCGACGGTCGTCGTACAGCACCGTCAACCCGGCAGCCTCCAGCTCCCCGGCGAGGCGGTCGGCGGTCTCGAACACCTCGGCGCCCTTGCCGGTCGCCAGCACGTGTACGTCGGCAGGGGCGACCTCGCGCGGCCACACAAGGCCGAGCTCGTCGTGCGTGTTCTCGGCGATGGCACCGACTGCCCGAGAGACACCGACGCCGTACGAGCCCATGGTGACGGTGACGAGCTTTCCGTTCTCGTCGAGCACCTTCAGATCCAGCGCCTCGGCGAACCGACGCCCGAGCTGGAAGATGTGTCCCATCTCGATGCCCCGCGCGGTCTCCAGCGCACCGCCACAGTTGGGACAGGCGTCGCCGGCACGGACGTCGGCCGCCTCGATCACGCCGTCGCCGGTGAAGTCGCGCCCCGCCACCAGGTCGAGTACGTGCCGACCGGCCTCGTCCGCCCCGGTCACCCATCGGGTCCCCTCGACGATCCGCGGGTCGAGCAGGTAGCGGACCTTGCTGCTCCGATCCGTCCCCAACGCACCGGGGCCGATGTAGCCCTTGACCAGCCTCGGGCGCTTGGCGAAGTCGGCGTCGGTGAACGCCTCGACCTCCGCCGGCTCGAGCTGGGCCCCGAGCCGCTTCACGTCGATGTCGCGGTCGCCGGGCACGCCGACCGCGAGCGGCTCACGGATTCCGTCAGGGTGAACCACCGTCACCACGACGTTCTTGAGCGTGTCCCCGGGCTGCCACTCGCGCCCGTCGTCGCGGGGGAACTTCTGGTTGAGGTGGTCGACCAGCGTCTCGATGGTCGGCGTGTCCGGGGTCTCCTCCGCGTGGGCGATCGGCACATCGTCGTACGCCGACCGGGCCGGGACCGGCACGCGCACCGCCTCGACGTTGGCCGCGTAGTCGCACGAGCTGCAACGCACGTAGGTGTCCTCGCCGTTCGCGGCCGTCGCCAAGAACTCCTCGCTCGCCGAGCCGCCCATCGCACCCGACATCGCCGCGACGATCACGTAGTCGAAGCCGAGCCGGTCGAAGATCTTGATGTAAGCGCCGCGGTGGGCGTTGTAGGAGTCCAGGAACGCCTCGTCGCTCACGTCGAAGGAGTAGGAGTCCTTCATCACGAACTCCCGGCCACGCAGGATGCCCGCGCGCGGCCGCGGCTCGTCGCGGTACTTGGTCTGGATCTGGTAGAGCGACAGCGGCAGGTCTTTGTACGACGAGTACAGGTCCTTGACCAACAAGGTGAACATCTCCTCGTGCGTCGGACCGAGCAGATAGTCGGCGTCCTTGCGGTCCTTCAGCCGGAAGATGTTGTCGCCGTATTCG
This sequence comes from Nocardioidaceae bacterium, assembly GCA_013811715.1. Lineage (GTDB taxonomy): Bacteria > Actinomycetota > Actinomycetes > Propionibacteriales > Nocardioidaceae > JACCUS01. Next base: position 8,204 of record JACCUS010000382.1, on the reverse strand, counting down.
GTCCAGCGGTTGCTCGCCTCATAGGGCTCGCGCGGCAGCAGCGCCGGGAAGTGCACCTCCTGGGCGCCCATCGCGTCCATCTCCTCGCGGACGATCCGCTCGATGTTGCGCAGCACCCGGTAGCCGAGCGGCAGCCAGGAGTAGATGCCGGGCGCGGCCCGGCGGATGTAGCCGGCCCGAACGAGCAGCCGGTGGCTGGGCAGCTCGGCGTCGACCGGGTCCTCACGCAGGGTGCGAAGGAACAACGACGACATCCGTAGCGACACGGCTTCTCCTCACAGGTCGGGTTCGTCCGGGCTTGGCTCACGAGGATATCTCCCGGCGTGCGTGACTTCACCTCGGTTTCGACCCGGTCACTCCACCTCGGTGACGCCACGGCGGAAGGCGCCGAGCATGTTGATGATCGGCGCCACTCGGGCACTCGTGGCCCGCAGCTCGTCGTGCAGGTCGGCGAGACTCGGGTCGTCCAGGCTGGCGGGCACGTTCAGCCACCGCATCGGGTTGACACCGTCGAATGTCGTGATCATCGTCGGGAGGTACTCCAGCTTCTCGACCCTGAACGAGCCGTCCCGCCGCTCCACGAAGGTGACCCGGGAGGTGTTGCCGTCGTACACGCCGGAGACCGCGGTGTCTTGCTGGGCGATGGCGTTGCCCAGCCCGTAGAGCACCCAGTTGCCGTTGACCTTGCCGTAGGGCTGCACGACGTGCGCGTGGTGGCCGTAGATCAGGTCGACGTCGGGCAGGCTGGTGAGCTTCTCCGCGACGGCGATCTGGTCGGCCGTCGGCTCGTGGGTGTACTCCAGGCCCCAGTGCAGAGCGACCATCACGACGTCGGCGCCGTCGTCGCGCGCCCGAGCAGCCAGCCGGGCGATCTTCTCGGTGTTGAGCAGCTCGACCGACCAGGGCGCCTCCTCCGGCAGCGGGATGCCGTTCGTCCCGTACGTCGCGGAGATCAGCCCCACCGTGACATCGTCCACCTCGACGAGCAAGGGCTCCCGCGACGCCGGCCTTGTGGCGGCGGTTCCGACGGTCTCGATGCCGGCCGCCTCGAACCTGGCCAGCGTGCGTGTCAGACCCTCGAACCCTTGGTCGATGCTGTGGTTCGACGCCGTCGTGCATACGTCGAAGCCCTCCCACCGCAACGCGGGCACGATCGCCGGTGGCGCCGCGAAGACCGGGTAACCCAGGAACGGCCCGCCCGGGGGCGCCAGCGGCGTCTCCATGTGGCAGAGCGACAGGTCGGCGCCCTTGACGACCGGCCGCATGCTGGCCAGCAGCGGACGGAAGTCCATCCGGCCTCGCCCGGTCCGGGCCGCGTCGATCTCGGCTGTCGCCCAGAGCCCCTCGTGCAGGAGCATGTCGCCGTTCATCACCACGGTGATCTCGCGGGGGTCGAAGGGCCCGGTGGCCGGGGGACTCTCGGTCGACTCCGTCGACTCCGTCGGCTCGGTCGACTCCGTCGGCTCGGTCGACGGCGTTGGGCTCGCCGACCCGGTCGACTCCGCTGGACCGGTCGACTCGCTGGGGGCTGCGTCTCCGGTCTGCGAGCCCGTCGTAATCGCCTCGCTGGCACTGCCCGACGTCTGGCCGGCCTGCCCCTGCGGATCTGGGTCGGCTGCCGTGCAGCCGGTGACCAACCCCGCCGCCACCAAACCCGTGGCGACCACGTTTCGTCGCAATCGCATCTGCTACCCCCACAGGTCACGAGGACTCTCGAAATTGATGCCCACAGCATGTCACGACGGCCCGGCCGATCAGCGTAGGCTCACCTCCCGAGGAGGTGGCCGGTGTTGAGGACGCGACAGCGGGTCCGGGTGCTCGGGCCCGCGGACCTCGACGCCGTACGCGAGGTCATCGCCGCGGACCCGGTCACCCACGTCTTCGTCGACCAGCGCGTCCGGCTGACCCGGCTGGAGCCGAGGTGGCTCGGTGGCGAGGTCTGGGGGTATGACGAGGGCGGTGCGCTCACCTCGATATGCCACGCCGCCGCCAACCTGGTGCCGGTGCGGGCCACCCCGGCGGCGCTCGACGCGTTCGCGGCCCGGGCGCTGATGGAGGGCAGGCGCTGCGGTTCGATCATGGGTCCGAGCCACGACGTCGCCCGGCTCTGGCGCACCCTGGAGCCGGACTGGGGACCGGCGCGCTCGATCCGTCCGCGTCAGCCGTTCATGGTGCTCAAGGAGGCGCCGTCGGTCGAGCCCTCGACGCAGGTGCGCCGGGTACGGTCGGACGAGCTCGACGTCCTCTATCCCGCCTGTGTCGCGATGTACCACGAAGAGCTGGGCGTGTCACCCGAGGCGAACGGAGGCGCCGCCCTCTATCGGGCGCGGGTCGCGCAGTTGATCGCCAAAGGTCATGCGTTCGCCTACATCGAGGGCGGGGAGGTGATCTTCAAGGCCGAGCTGGGGGCGGTGACGCCGCAGGCGAGCCAGGTGCAGAGCGTCTGGGTCAACCCGCGCTACCGCGGCAAGGGCATTGCCGCCAGCGGGGTCGGGACGGTCTGCGCGACGGCGATGCGCGAGCTGGCGCCGGTGGTGTGCCTGTACGTCAACGAGGGCAACGAGGCCGCCCGGCGCACCTATGCCCGAGTCGGCTTCGTCGAGACCGGCCACTTCGCCACCATCCTCTTCTGAACCCTGGGGGACGTCGTTTCGGCGTACGACGCCGCGTACGTAGCGTTTGCCGAGGCGCTGGACTGTCCACTGGTCACCCGTGACCGCCGACTGCGAGAGCCGCCAGCCACCTCGCTGCCGTCGGGGTCTGGTGACAACCCGTCGTCAGCGAACGGGTGACACGCGCAGGATCTTGTCGCCGCCACCGCCGTTGGAGGTCGTGACCAGCAGCGGGCCGCCGTGCACCTGCTTCACGGATCGGAGCCGACCGTAGTCGCCCCGGAGCCGGTCGGGGGCCCGCGCCCACTTCAGCGCGCCGCGCGGCCCGAACTTCAAGAACAGCAGCCGCTCGCCCCCGAGCGCGCAGACCGCGAGCGCGCCCCGGTAGGCGCCCCACTGCCTGCCGCGCACCCAGGTAGCGCCGGACGTGGCGATGGTGGGGTAGCCCGACCGCCACTTAGCTCCGCGCTGCCGACCGGGGATGCGGTAGTCGGTCATCGGCCTGGACTCGTCGTAACCCGGTCCTGGACGCCACCCGTAGTTGCCCCCGGGCACCAGCTTGTTGACCTCGTCGTCGCGGTAGGTGCCGTGCTCGACGGACCACATCACGCCCCCCGGCCTCAGCGCGAGCCCCTGCACGTTGCGGTGGCCGTAGGTGAAGACGAACCGCTTCTTGCGGTTGTCGGCGTTGGTGAAGGGGTTCGTCGGCCAGGCGCGTCCGGTGAACCGGTTGAGCCTCAGCACCTTGCCGTTCAGCGACTGTCGGTTCTGCGCGTTGCTGGTGACCGCGGAGTCACCCGTCCCGACGTACAAGGCGCCGGATCGACCGAACCGCAACCGGCATCCGCCATGCCGGCCACTGGTGATCTGGATGCCGCGCAGCAAGGTCTCGACCCGGCGCGCGTCCGTATGCCGGGCGTTGAGCTTCCAGGCGATCACCCGGATACCGTGGCGGCCGTTCGTCTCGTAGCCCGTGCAGACGTAGAAGCGTGAGTTCCGGACGAAGCTCGGGTCGGCCGCGATCGACATCAGGCCGGTCTCACCCGACGACCAGAAGCCAGCCGGTTGCGCTGCCAGCACCCGCAGCCGGCCGGTAACCGTGCGCAGCAGGATCCGCTGCCGGTCTCGTTCGGTGACGAGCCAGTCGCCGTTCGGCAGAACTGCCACGTCCCACGGGATGTCGAGCCCGCGCTCCGCCACGGTCACCCGCAGACTCAGAGCCCGCGCCGACGAGCCGGCTGTCGGTGCCGGACTCGCGAGCCGGGTCGACGGCTCGACGGTCGCGGCGCCAGACGCGGTCAAGCCGGTCGCGAACAGGACCGCAACGCTCACCCCTGCCCCGATCCGCCGGCCACGTTGTGTGCTTGTCTCCATGACTGAGAGTAAACACCAGGCGGCGGCGGTCGCCTAGCAGGGACATTCACCCGCTGGGGGTGACCCTGAGGACCTGGTCACCTCCGCCGCCGTTCGCGGTGGTGACGAGCAGGGCGCCGGACTGGGTCTGCACAACGGACCGCAACCGGCCGTACCTCCCGTCGAGCGCTGCTGGGGTGTCGACCCACTCCAAGGCGCCGTCGTCGTTGAACTTCATGAACAGAAGCCGTTCGTCGCCCAACACACAGACCGCAAGTGTTCCCCTGTAGTTGCCCCACTCGGGGCCCCGGACCCAGACGGCCCCGGACGTCGCCACCGTCGGGTAGCCCGAGCTCCATCGTGCGCCGCGCTGCCGCCCCGGCAGCGAGAACTCCGTCATCGGCACCGACTCGTTGTATCCGGGGACCGGATCCCACCCGTAGTTGCCGCCGCCCACCAGCCGGTTGACCTCGTCGTCGCGATCGGGGCCGTGCTCCACCGACCACATCTTGTCCTCCGGCCGCCAGCTGAGTCCTTGCACGTTGCGATGTCCGTAGGTGAAGACGTACCGCTGGTTCTTGTTCTTCGCCTTGATGAAGGGGTTCTTCGGCCACGGGGCGCCCGTGAAGCGGTTGAGTCGCAGGACCTTCCCGTTGAGGCTGCGCAGGTCTTGCGGGTTCGTTCCGACGGCGGAGTCGCCGGTGCCGACGTACATCGCCCCCACCGGGTCGAATCGCAGCCGGCAGCCGCCGTGTCGGCCGCTGCTGATGTCGATGCCGGTGAGCAGCGGGCCAACGATGTCGGCTCGTGTACGGCCCTCGTCCAACCGCCAGGCGATGACGCGCACCTCGGGGGTGCCGCGGTCGACGTAGCCGGTGCAGACGTAGAAGCGGTCGTTGATGTCCACGTCCGGGTCGGCGACGATCGACATCAGACCCGTCTCGCCAGATGACCAGAAACCTGGTGGTCTCTCGGCCAACACCTGGCTGGTCCCGTCCGGTCTCCGGATGATGATGCGCTGCCGGTCTCGTTCGGTGATCAGCCAGGCGCCGCTCGGCAGTACCGCGATGTCCCAGGGGATGTCGAGACCAGTCGCGACCGGGCGGACTGTGAGTGGCGGCAGCGCTTGCTGGATGCCGCGCGCCGGCGGCGGGCCGACTGAACGTCCGGCGTCCGGTGTGGTGCAGCCCGTCACGAGGCTAGCCACCACCATCGACAGCACCGCCATCCGTCGCCGGCTGGTCCTCCCTCGCGTGCTCACCGCTCCAGTTAACACGCAGCGGCGAGGTCCACGCGACGAGTACGGCGACGAAGCCTAGCGCCGTCATCACGACCAGGGCAGCGCGTACGCCGATGAGGCCGCCGAGCACCCCGCCCACCAGCGCCCCGAGGGTCCAGCCGACTCCCCAGGCGAGCATCCGCCCGGCGGTGTTGACCCGACCCAGCAGGTTCTCCGGAGTCACCTGCTGCCGGTAAGAGATCGAGTTGATGATGACCAGGCTGTAGAAGATGCTCCACAGGAGCAGCCCCGTCGCCGCCACCGGCCAGCTCGTCGCGAGTCCGGCCGTGCTGACACCGAACAGCGCCGCCAACGGCAAGGCCAGTAAGGCGATCTGAGCCGGTGCGGCCCTCCGCAACATCCGTGGAAGGGCGACAGCGGCCACGACAGCCCCCACCGCCCAACCGGTGTACACGAGGCCGAACCGCCAGCCCTCGGTGCCGACGCCCAGCACCCGATCGCACCACACCACCATCAGCGCGACGAACCCGCCGCCGGCGAAGGACTGGATCGCGGTGACGATCGTCATCGTGCGCACCCCGTCGTGGCGCATCAGGAACGCCAGCCCCTCTCGGATGTCGCCGAACAGCACGGTTCTCGACAGCCGCGGCCGCTCGCGGGCCCTGTCGTGAAGCGCGCGGGTGATGCCGCGGAGGAGCAGCGCCGAGGCGGCGAAGCTCACCGCGTCCACCGCCAACAGATCGGCCGGATGCACCACCGCCAACCCGATCCCCACCAAGGACGGCATCACGGTCTCGACCGCGGCCGCCGAGCCGAAGACCACGGCATTGGCCTGCGCGATCCGCTCACGGCCCACCAGCAACGGCAGCGCACCGAAGTTGGCCCCGTCGAAGAAGACGCCGATCGCGGGGCCACCGAAGGCGACGATCAGCACATGCGGGACGGTCAGCGCCCCCAGCCAATAGGCGACCGGCACCGAGGCCGCCAGCGCCGCGTTGGCCAGGTCGGCGTTGATCATCACCAGTCTCCGGTCCCATCGGTCCGACAGTGCTCCCGCGAACAGGCCGAAGAGCATGTACGGCGCGGCCTCGAGCGCCGACGTCAACGCCGTCAGGAAGGCCGACCCGCTCAGCCGGTAGACGAGCACCGGCAGCGCGATCAGTGTGATGATGTTGCCGGTGGTCGACAGTTGGCGCGCCCACCAGTACCGCCGGAAGTCAGCGTCTTCGCGCAGTCGTTGCTCTCGTCCGGCCGCGATGTGCGTCACGGCCGCTAGCCCTCGCGCACCGCTGAGATCTCACGTTCCATCCAGATCTGGTCCGGCCACCCGTCGGCGTCCTGCTCGCGCTCCACCTCACGGAAGCCACGGGACCGGTAGAAGCCAGCGGCCGGCTCGTTGCCGTCGATGTACGCCAGTCTCAAGTGGCTCGCGCCCGCCGGTAGGGCAGTCTGCGCCTCCGCGAGCAATCGGGTTCCGATGCCGAGGCCATGGTGGCCGGGCAGCACGAAGAGCTTCCAGAGCACCGGAACACCGTCGCGCTCACCCAGATTCGCGACGCCGACGATCTCGCCCTCCCAGGTTGCGACGAGGGTGGTCGTGCGTTCCAGCGACGTCGCCAGCGCCTGTGGGCTCCACCAGGTGTCGTACACGTGGTCGGCGTACGCCGCGCCGGCGATGGGGCGATGGCTCGCCTCGAGGGTGCGCCGGCCGAGCTCGCGGATCTCCGCCAGATCACCGCTTGTGGCCGGCCGCACGGCCGGCGACTCACCCATCGGACTCATGCCGAAGGCGCCTCATGGATCTGCACCTCTTGTCCGTCGGGGTCCGTCACGGTGACGAAGACGCCGAAGTCCTCGCGGGTGATCGGCGCCTCGAAGCCCTTGTCGGCAAGGCGCTTGACGACGTCGTCCAGTGCCTCAGTCGTCGTGAAGGTCAGCTGTACGGCGCCGGGCCGGTCCAGCACCGGCAGGTCGCCGTACACGTGGTGCAGCCCCACCAGACCGTGGTTGCCCTCGCTCGCGGTGAAGGAGGCGTAGAACTCGTCGGAGGTGCCGACTCGGGTCAGTCCGAGCGCCTCGAGAAACCCGCCGTACGGGCCCTGGGGGTCGGTGAACCGCACCGGCGAGACCCGCAACGACGACGGCGCCGCCAGCGGGTGCACCCGGTAGCCGTAGGGGTCGTCGCCTTGGCAGTCGACCGCGATCTCGTCACCGAGTGGGTCGCGGCAGGTCAGGACCCGGCCGTAGGCCTCGTCGTACACCGTCACGCCGTCGACCCCGGCCGCCTTCATCGAGTCTGCCAGTGCATCGACGTCGTCGGCCTCGAAGCTCAGGCTGGTCTCGCCCGGCCGGGCTCCGGTTGCCGAGGTCGCGGCCGAGTGCAGCGCGACCATGCCGCCACCGGCGACCAAGTCGACCCAGCTGCCCTGCCGCGACTCGACGCGTGGCCGCAGCCCCACGAGCTCGAGGAAACCCTGCATCTGCTTCACGTTGTCCGTGAAGCGCACCGGCCTCACCACGATGCCGCTCATCCGCGTGCCTCTCCATGCTTGTCCAGGTATTCGTTCATCGCCTTCTCGACAAGGGCCGACAGGCTTGTCTCCTCGTCGATGGCCTTGTGCTTCGTACGCCGGACCAGGTCGGCGGGCAGGTACACGTTGAACTGCGCCTTGCGGGCCGGCTCCTCCGCCTTGTCCGGCGGGCCGTCGACCATTGGCATGGGCAGATGCTAGCAATCTAGCAGACCGGCCGCAAGTCGCCCCCGTCGATGGCCGACGAGGTCCGCAGGTCGCGGCGCAACCGGCAGCGCCGCGCGTTTGCCGCCGCCTGGTCGAAAACGTACGCCGTCAGCTGTCATCGGCGAACGTTTGGCGCCGCCTGGTCGAAAACGTACGCCGACTGGCCGACGCCGCGACTTGCCTTGTATACATGGCAACGGCACAGTCTGCACGGCAGATCTGCCATGTAAACAAGCCGCGCGCCTTGTTTACATGGCAAAC
>JACCUS010000359.1 GCA_013811715.1 Nocardioidaceae bacterium | reverse complement strand
GCGTCGTTGCGGCAGCGTCCGGGGTGAGACCATGCGCAGAGCACGGTGGCAGCGACGATTGGGCCGACGCCGGGCTGGTCGAGCAGGTCGGGACGCCACGTCTCGATGATCGCGGTGAGGGCCTGTTCGTGTGCGGTTGCTTCGGTGTGCAGGGTCCGGATGCGTCGGGCGAGTTGTCGCAGGGCGTCGGCGTAGCTGCGGGTCTCGAGGTCCCAGGAGCTGGCTGTGCGCAGGCGGGTTGCGATGGTGATCATGGTGGTTGTCGACAAGCCCCGGAACCGGGTTCGGATCGCTTCAGGAGCGGCCACGATCAGTGACTGCAGCTGACACTGCGCGACCGTCGAAGCCTCGACTGCAGAGCGCCGTGCGGCGACGCGCACTGACAACGCTGCTCGTTCACCGGCGCCGCGTGGCTGGCCGAGGTGTTCTCGCGTCAATGCTTCGCGCCCGGCACGAACGGCGTCGATCGAGTCGGACTTGGCACCGTTGCGGCGCGCCGGCCGGTCCGGCCGGTCGAGCTCGATGATCAGTTCGCCGCGTTCGGTTAGGTAGCGAGTCAGCCCGGCGCCATAGCCGCCGGTGCCTTCGATCAGGTTCCGGTCCGGATCGGAGATCGGCAGGACTGTGATGGGACACACCAGCGACGAGCAGGTGGTCAAGCTCCTGATCAGGCCAGTCACTCCGGCCGGGCCGGCGCCGGCAACCCCGAGCGGACAAGTCACAGCAAGGCATTGAGCCAGTCAGCGAATGGGTCACGCTCAAGATCACCGGACCACAGCCCAGCACACGAAAACACCGAACCGCTTCTCACAGAGCCCGAGACAATACCTCCGCGCCTGGTGCACGCTCAGTGTCAGTCCGACGTGGCGGCGTCGCCCCAGATGCGCCGCGCCGTCTCGTACACACCCTGGTCGAACGAGAACTCGACGAGGTTGCCGTCGGGATCGCGCGCCATGCAGACGTACCCGACGGGGTCGGGCAGCTGCTGGGGTGCCATGACGAGGCAGCCGTCGGCGTCGGCGCGGGCCGACGCCGCATCGACGTCGCTGCGGGCGGGGAGCTCGATGCCGATGTGCGAGAAGGGCGCCAGCACGTCGGTCGGCACGCCGGCGAACGGGTCGGTGGCGGGGAAGAAGTGGGCAAGCACGAGGATGAACGGGCTCGAGGCCGACTCCGGCTGGCCGAGCCACGCGCCGTACCCCTGATCGTCTTCACGCCGCTCGAGGAGACGCAGCGGAGTGTGGCGCTCGTACCAGGAGATGGAGGCAGCGATGTCGGCGACCCGCAGCGCGAGGTGCGTCCAGCGCGCGGTCTGCGGCCGCAGCGAGTGGCGGGGGGACGTGGAATCGCCGTCGGCACTCATCGGCATCCAGCATGGCCGCGTTCTCGCTCAGTTGCGCTACCAACGCTCCGTTCGGATCTCCGGATGGAGCGATGGTATGGGCAGGTGGCCGTCGCGCCGCCTCCGCAACGACGGCCACCTGCGATCTCGTCGGCGGCAGGAGGCTCAGGCGCCCCCTGCCTTCAGCGTGACCTCGATCGGCTCGAAGCCGTCACCGGTGGTGTCCACGCCGCCGAGCAGGTCGTAGGCCGCCGTCACGATGTCGGTCGTGTAGGCATCCTCGCTCGGCGCTTCGGTCAGCACCGTAGCGCCTTCCAAGTTGGCGGTTTCCTGGGCGATGCCGACGGTGCGATCCCACGCCGCCTCGTCCATCACGCCGATGCCGCCCTCGGCCGGCCAGATGAGCTTGTTCGTCTCGTTCATCTGCCACAGCTGGTGGCTGTTGCCGAGCTGAGAGCCGGCAGCGACGACGATGTCGCGGCACGACTCTGCGTCGTCACGGCAGTACGCCCAGCCCTCGAGCGACGCCGCGACGAAGCGCGTGGCGATGTCACGGTAGGCGTCGTCGGACTCGAGCTTGGCGCCGTCGGCCCAGATCGCGTCCTGGAGCATGCCGACGCCGGCGTCCTCGTACGACACGACGTTGAAGTCCTCCGGCGTGTACAGCTCGCCGGTCTCGGGGTTCTCGGCCTCCAGCACCTGTGCGTACTCGTTGTAGGTCATCGCCTCTGCGGCGTCGATGTCACGCGACAGCAGACCCTCCATGTCGAACTGCTGCTGCACGAGCTCGACGTCCTCCGCCGGGTCGAGCCCCGCTTCGCTGAGCGCGGCGAAGATCTCGTACTCGTTGCCGAAGCCCCAGTTGCCGATCTTCTTGCCCTCGAAGTCGGCGGGCTCGGTGATGCCGGCGTCCTTGAACGACACCTGCAACGTGCCGGAACGTTGGAAGATCTGGGCGATGTTGACGATGTCGGCTCCCTGCTCGCGCGACTGGAGTGCCTTCGGCACCCAGGCGATGGCGAAGTCGACCTCGCCGTCGGCGAGCCGCTGCTGGGGCACGATGTCGACGCCGCCCTCCTCGATCGAGACGTCGAGGCAGTACTTCTCGTAGATGCCCTGGTCGACGGCGGCGAGGTAGCCACCGAACTGCGCCTGGATGAACCACTGCAGCTGCAGCGACACCGCATCGGGCTGGTCGCACTCGATCGCCGCCGCCGTTCCGGACGACGCCGTCGTACCCGAGGACGCCGTCGTACCCGAGGACGCCGTCGTACCCGAGGTCGCCGTCGTACCCGACGACGCGGTGGTGTCGCCCGCAGCCGTGTCCTCCGCGGCCGTGTCCTCCGCTTCGTCGTCGTCGCCGCACGCGGCGACCACCAATGAAAGGGCGCAGAGCCCCGCCGTCATCATCCTGAGTCGATGATGTCTCATGTGATTTCTCCCCCCGGGGCGCCGCCCCGCAGCTGTTGTGTGATGCCCTCCATACCGATGGAGACCAGGTAGAACGCCAGCCCGAGCAGGCAGGCGCCGATGACGTAGGCCCACGCAGCGGGCGTGTTGGCCGTGAGATTGGCGGTGATGCGGCTGCCGAGGCCGTTCTGGGAG
>JACCUS010000353.1 GCA_013811715.1 Nocardioidaceae bacterium | reverse complement strand
GTAGTGCTGTCCACCGTGGGCATCGGGGTGAGCGTGACCATCACCGCTGGAATCGCGATGCTGGTCTTCGATGTCAGCCTGCAGACGGCCCTGCTGCTGGGTGCGGTGGTCAGCTCGACCGACGCCGCTGCGGTCTTCGCCAGCCTGCGTCGGCTCGGGCTCCCGACCCGGGTGACCGGGACCCTGGAGCTGGAGAGTGGGTTCAATGACGCTCCGGCGGTCCTGCTGGTCGTAGCCCTGTCCGAAGCGCTCACCACCGACCAGGACAGCTCCCTTCCGTCCCTGATCGGGCTGATCTGCTACGAACTGCTCGCCGGTGCAGCGATCGGCATCGGCATCGGCGTGGCCGGCGCCTGGTTACTTCGCCGCAGCGCGCTACCGGTGTCGGGCCTGTACCCCCTGGCCACGATCGCCCTGTGCCTGACCGGCTACGCCACTGCGACCGTTGCTCATTCCTCAGGCTTCCTGGCTGTCTATGTGTGCGGACTGGTCTTGGGCAATTCGGCTCTGCCGCACCGGTCAGCCACCCTGGGTTTCGCGGAGGGGCTGGCCTGGCTGGCCCAGATCGGGCTGTTCGTCCTGCTCGGGCTGCTGGCCAGCCCCGGCCGGTTGCTCGGGGTTATCGGGCCGGCGATCCTGCTGGGCCTGGCGCTGCTCCTGCTAGCTCGCCCGGCCTCGGTGTTCCTGTCGATGAGCTGGTTCAAGATCCCTTGGCAGGAACAGGCGTTCCTGTCGTGGGCGGGCCTCCGCGGAGCTGTACCGATCGTGCTGGCCACCATTCCGATCTCGTTGGCAGTCGAGGATGCCGAACGGATCTTCGACGCGGTGTTCGTCCTGGTGGTCGTTTTCACCGTCGTCCAGGGCACCACACTGCCAGTCGTCGCACGCTGGCTGCGGCTGTCTACGCCATTACCTGAACGTGAGGTGGAGGTCGAGTCCTCCACCTTGGAGGAACTCAGGGCCGAACTGCTGCAACTGACCGTTCCCCACGCGTCACGACTACATGGCGTCTACGTGTCCGAACTCCGGCTCCCGGCGGATGCCGCAGTGACCCTGCTGGTGCGCGACGGCCATTGCTTCGTGCCGGATGGTGCGACCAGATTGGTCCGCGGCGATCAGCTTCTCGTGGTCACCACCATCGCGTCGCACGAGGAGACCATGCGCCGGCTGCGCGCGGTCAGCCGGGCGGGCCGGCTGGCGCGCTGGCGCGGCGAGGCTGGTAGCCGGCTCGACGGGGTCGACTGATCCGGCCGGGTCGGCTCATCATGGGTGCGCCCGCTTCGCACGGCCCCCGAATGCAGACTAGGGTGGCACGCCACGTGCCCGCCGCAGACCGCGATCGTCGACGGGCTGACCGATCACTGATGGAGTGTGCCGCGTGGCCGCAGCCAAGAAAGCACCTGCCAAGAAGACTCAGCTGGCCACAAAGTCACCGGCGCCGAAATCAGCGGCCAAGAAGACTCAGCCGGCGCCGGCGTCACCGGCCAAGACGTCACCGGCCAAGAAGTCAGCTGCCACCAAGTCACCGGCCAAGAAGTCACCGGCGAAGAAGTCACCGGCCAAGTCTTCGGCTGCCAAGAGGTCCACGTCCAAGTCGACGGCGAAGAAGTCACCAGCCAAGAAGGCCACGGCGAAGAAGTCACCCGCCAAGAGGAGCACTGCGAAGAAGTCACCCGCCAAGAGGAGCACTGCGAAGAAGTCGACCGCCAAGAAGAGCTGACCCCTGCCTCGTTGGCCGAAGGCCCACCCGGCCGGACGCAGCGATGGTGCTTCGGGTGTGCGGCGTCGGCGGAGCGGCAGGTCAGCTCGGATCAGGCAGGGTGAGGATCGTGATGGCGCTCATCTGCCGGTTGTCGCGGTCGTCAAGGACCTGGAGCCGGACCCGCTGACCCGGACGCAGCAGCCGCAGTCGACTTGCGGCGAAGACCTCGGCCGAGAACGTCAGCGCCTCACCGCTGTCCAGCACGACACTTCCGGCCCCCGAGTCGGGGTCGAACGTCAACACCGTGCCTTGCAAGGTTCTCACGTCAGCCGCTCGACGTCGGACGAGGCGAGGGCCTCGCGGGTACGGCGGCCGACCCCGAGCCGGACCGCAGCCCACAGGTCGGCCTCCGTGTCGACGTCGCGTCGTAGCCTCGCCAGACCGGATGCGCCGACCTCCTCCGCCCCGGCCGCTCGGTGCGCGACGCTCGAGTGGTGGCCGAAGGCAGGGGAGAATGGAGTAGACCCAGCCACCGCCAGCATCGTGGTCCCCGTGCCGACCGTGTCCGACACGAACCAGTGCGTCGAAGCACCTGCGCCGAACGCTGCAGAGAGGTCCGATGACCGCAGGGCTGGCAGATCACCAGACAGTGCCGCGATCGAGGCACTCGGGTCCGCATGGCGGATGCTGTGTGCCGCGTGGACGAGTGCCGGGTTGAGCCCCGCCGCTGGCTCGTCCGGGATCACGTCTGCGCCGATCGTGGTGAACTCGGCACTCGAGGGATCGTTGGTGACCACGACGACCCGGCGTACCTCGGGGCAGCCGACTGCGGCGGCGACGGTGTCCAGGGCGAAGCTCATCGCCAACCGCCGACGAGTGAGTTCGTCGAACCCGGTCAGCCGAGTCTTCGCGATCATGGTTTGCTTGACAGGGACGATGACCGTCCAGACGCCCGAACGGGGTGGCAGATGAGACATCGGTACGATCTTGCCATCATGCCCGACATCGCCGGGTGCCCGACGTCGCCTGGCGGTAGATGAGAATCTCTGCGGCGTTGGACTGGTGCCCGCCCCGAACCGTGAGGAGCAAGAGTGGCAAGTCCCGGGCGTGGTTGGGCGATGACGCTCATGATCGCCCTGCTGCATCGGCCGTTGATGTTGATCACCGCGCGAGACTGGCGGGGCACGGAGAACCTCCCTGCCGCAGGTGGGTGTGTGGTCGTGACCAACCACGTTTCGGAGGTCGATCCCGTCACGTTCGGCCACTTCATCATCGACAACGGTAGGTTGCCGCGCTTCCTAGGCAAGGCGGAGGTCTTCAAGGTTCCCGTACTGGGTCAGATCCTCACGAGCGCCAAGCAGATCCCGGTCTACCGAAAGACGGCAGACGCCGCCCAGGCGTTCCGCGCCGCCGTCGCCGCGGTCGAAGCGGGTGAGTGCGTGATCGTGTACCCGGAGGGCACCCTCTCCCGCGATCCGGAAATGTGGCCGATGACCGGCAAGACCGGCGCCGCCCGGATTGCGTTGACCACGGGCTGTCCGGTGATCCCGTGCGCGCAGTGGGGTCCGAACGAGCTGCTGCCGCCCTACGCGCGGAAGCCCGCTCTGCTGCCACGCAAGGTGATGCGGGTCCGGGCTGGCGCGCCGGTCGACCTCTCTGACCTGCAGGAGAAGCGACTGACCCCGGCCGTGCTCCGAGAGGCGACGGAGCGCATCATGGCTGCCATCACTGCACTACTCGAGGACATTCGCGGCGGGCACGCGCCCTCGTCCCGCTTCGACTCCAAGGCTGCGGGGATGGCAGACATCGGAAATCCGAACAACGTGCGGAACAAGCACATCCCCGGGCGCACAAAGCCTCCAGGCGTAGGCGAGTCGGCGTGAGCAAGGTCGCGGTCTTCGGCTCCGGGTCTTGGGGTACGGCGTTCTCATTGGTCCTCGCCGATGCCGGGAACGACGTCGTCATGTGGGCGCGGCGCGAAGAGCTCAGCGACACGATCAACGCCAAACACGAGAACACCGACTACTTCGCGGGCGTCACGTTGCCCGACCGGGTCAGCGCCACCCACGACCCGGAGGAGGCGCTGGCTGGCGCGTCGATCGTCGTACTCGCCGTTCCGTCACAGTCGCTGCGGCCAAACCTTGAGCACTGGGCCGGTCACATCCCTGCCGACGCCGTCTTGCTGAGCCTGATCAAGGGCGTCGAGATCGGCACCGTCAAGCGGATGAGCGAGGTCATCGAGGAGGTCGCCGGCATCCGCCATGACCGAGTGGCCGTGCTGTCGGGCCCGAACCTTTCCCACGAGATCGCGAAGAGGCAGCCGGCGGCCTCGGTCATCGCCTGCGCCGACGAGTCGGTTGCCGCCGCCCTGCAGATCCGATGTCACAGCGCTGCGTTCCGGCCGTACACGAACGACGACGTCGTGGGCGTCGAGCTCGGAGGCGCGACCAAGAACGTCATCGCACTGGCCGTTGGGATGGCGGTCGGGCTTGGCTTCGGTGACAACGCGAGGGCCTCGGTGATCACGCGCGGGTTGGCCGAGACCGCGCGCCTCGGCGTGGCCCTCGGCGCTGATCCCTACACGTTCTCGGGACTCGCCGGGCTCGGCGACCTGGTTGCCACGTGCTCGTCGCGGCTGTCGCGCAACCGGACGTTCGGTGAGAAGCTCGGCAACGGGTTGAGCGTGGCAGACATCGCCGGCTCGACCCGCCAGGTCGCCGAGGGGGTGAAGTCGTGTGAGTCGATCCGGGATCTGGCTGCCCGGCACGAGGTGGAGATGCCGATCGTCGAACATGTCGCAGCGGTGGTGCGAGGTGAGCTCGGACCCGAGGAGATGCTGTTCAGCCTCGTCTCCCGCGCCGCCAAGCCCGAGCGCGCCTGACCCACCGTCTCCTCCGGGTCTGCCATGTATACAAGCCGGTTGGCCCTCGGGGTCAGGGCACCGCGGCTAACCGGGTACGGTGTCGAGCGCCAGTGCGAGGTCGCGCCACAGGTCCTCGACGTCCTCGATCCCGACACTCATCCGAATCAGGCCCTCGGGGATCGTCTGTGACTCGCTCTTCCAACGCCGCCGGCGTTCGAGCGACGACTCGACCCCACCGAGGCTGGTGGCGTGCACCCACAACCGCGTCGAGTGCGTCACGAGATCGGCCGCCATGCCGCCGCCGGCCACCTCGATGGCTACCACCGCGCCGAAGTCCGGGTAGCGGACGCGATCGACTCGCGGATGGGTCCTCAGCCGACGTACGAGCTCTCGGGCGTTGGACTGGGCGCGCTCGACCCGTAGGTGCAGAGTGCGCAGACCGCGAAGAGCCAGCCAGGCTTCCAGCGTCCCGGGCAGCGCACCCATCGTCCGGCGCTTCTCATCGACCGCGCGGAAGATCTCGTCGTCGCCGGTCACCACCACCCCGATGAGGGCGTCGGAGTGCCCGGAGATGTACTTCGTCGCAGCGTGCACGACGACATCGGCGCCAAGCTCGAGCGGCCGCTGCAGCATCGGCGTGGCGAATGTGTTGTCGACGACCGCGGTGACCCCGGCCGCTCGCGCGCCTGCGCACAGCGCAGGCAGGTCGGCGACCTCGAGTGCGGGGTTGGTCGGCGACTCCACCCACAGCAGCCCCACCTCCTCGCCGAGCGCCGCCAGTACCTGGGCGGTGTCGTCGATGTCGACGAGCACCACCTTGACGAGCCCGCGCCGCTCGAGCGAGGCCAGCTGCACGAGCGTCCCCTGGTAGCAGTGGCGGGCCGCCACCACGGTCTCGCCCGGCGCCACCAGGTCGAACAGGGTCGAGATCGCCGCCATGCCTGAGGCGAACGAGATCGCCCGTCCGCCCTCCAGGGCGCCGATGGCGGACTCGAACGCCGCCCAGGTGGCGTTGCCGTACCGGCCGTACTCCGTCTCACCTCCGGCGACGTACGTCGACGCCATCGTGAGAGGGACGTTGAGCGGCTGGTCAGGCTCGTTGGCCGGCCGGCCGGCCTTGACCGTGAGGGTGGGCAGAGTCAGCTCAGGGACATCATCGTGTGCTGTCACGTGAGCCATTGTGGGGCAGATAGGCTCCGAGGCGATGAACGCCTCCGCCAAACCCCGGGTCGCCGTCGTTTTCGGCGGGCGATCAAGTGAGCATGCGGTGTCGTGTTCGACGGCCGCCAGTGTCTTGTCGGCCATCGACAAGGATAGGTACGACGTGGTGCCGGTCGGTATCAGCATCGATGGGAAGTGGGTGCTCGACTCGGGCGACGCGGACAAGCTCTTGCTGACTGCAAGCCACGTCCCGGTGGTCGACCCGAACGCGACCGCAGTCGTGCTCAGCAACGATCCTTCCCGCCGCGAGATCGTGGTGGCAGAGCCCGGCCAGCCGCCCCACGCGCTCGGCGCGGTCGATGTCGTCTTTCCGTTGCTGCATGGGCCGTGGGGGGAGGACGGCACGATTCAGGGACTGTTCGAGATGGCCGGCATCCGGTACGTCGGTTCGGGGGTGCTGGCGTCGGCCGTCGGGATGGACAAGCACTACATGAAGGTCGTGCTCGCGGGCGCGGGCGTTCCGGTCGTGCCGTACGTCGTCATCAAGCCCCGGGAGTGGGAGCGGGACCCGTCGGCGAGTCGCGAGGCCGTGGAGGCGCTCGGCTATCCCGTCTTCGTCAAGCCGGCGCGGGGCGGCTCGAGCCTTGGGATCACCAAAGTCCCCGACGCGACGGGGTTGGACGCGGCGGTTGAGCACGCTCGGGAGCTCGACCCCAAGGTGCTCGTCGAGACTGCAGCCGTCGACGCCCGGGAGCTCGAGTGTGGAGTGCTCCAGCGCCTCGACGGCGGCGCCGACGCAAGCGTCGTCGCGGAGATCACCGACTACGGCGAGCATGAGTTCTACGACTTCGAGGCCAAGTACCTAGGCGAGGAAGGCGTCACGCTCGAGGTCCCGGCTGACCTGCGAGACGAGGTGGCCGAGGAGGTCCGGCGGTTGGCGGTCGTGGTCTTCGAGGCGTTGGAGTGCGAGGGCCTCGCGCGGGTCGACTTCTTCTGTGGCGAGGATGGGCGGTTGACCGTCAACGAGATCAACACCATGCCGGGATTCACCCCGGCGTCGATGTTTCCACGGATGTGGGCGGAGTCGGGGGTCGACTACCCGGAGCTGGTGGATCGGCTGCTCGCGTTGGCGATGCAGCGCTCGACCGGACTGCGCTGACGCACGGGGGCATCCGTGACTCCTCGGAGGTGCGTTTGCGACCTCTCGGGGGTGAGGGGTTTACTGGCAGGGGTTCGGGTAGCTGGTCTCGCGGGCGACTGCTTCGGCGACGTCGACGAGCGCGTCGGCTGCCGGCTCGTAGTCGCCGGGGACCGTCAGCTCGACGTACGCCGATCGGCCGATCGTCGTAAACACCACGTCTCCCTCGACGGCGGTCCTCCCCGTCACCGGTCGGCCGCCTTGCTCGGCGAACCAGCCCACGTCGTTGACCGCGAAGCACGCCGAGTCGCGACGCAGGAGGGCGGGTCGTTGCACCCCGCACCTCAGCACTATCGCCGGGTCCCCCCAAGCGGCGGCGAGCGCGTCATCCGGAGTGACAGCCCGCTGGCCCTGCCCTGCGACCTGGTCGGGGACCGCCGCGATCAAGGCGATGCACTGCTCGTTGGTGATCCCGGTCGGTCGCGGCGCCACCACGTCGACCTGACCCGAGCACCCTGCCGCCAACCAGATGGCCACCGCGCCGCCCGCACCCATCGCCAGCCGCCTGGTGATCCCCGCCACCCGATCTGCGAATTGCGGGAAACTCGCAGCGGTTCCGGGCGCCAGCGCAGCAACTTTCCCGCAAATGCGAGAGACGGATCGGGAGCGCAGCCGAGGGCGCTGGTGGGACAAGGCGCTCAGATGTGAACGACCGGGCAGGTCAAGGTGCGGGTGATGCCGTCGACCGACTGGACCCGAGCGACCACGAGCTTGCCCAGTTCGTCGACGTTCTTGGCCTCGGCGCGCACGATCACGTCGTAGGGGCCGGTGACGTCTTCGGCGAGGGTGACGCCCTTGATCTCGGCCACGGTGTGGGCGACATCCGCTGCCTTGCCGACCTCGGTCTGGATGAGAACGTAAGCCTGAACAACCACTGTGGACCTCCCGCGGGTCGAAGCCGTGTTGGTGAGCTGCGACTGCATGCTCGTGCCTGGTTAGGTTGTCACAGATACTGGTCGGGCGAAAGTGAAGGGAACTCCAATGCCACAGAGCCTGTCAGGGACGGTGGGTGACGCCGGTGAGTTCGTTCTGGTCGACGCGCTGACCTCGCGTTTCCCCCAGGGCGACGACGTCTTGGTCGGGCCCGGTGATGACGCCGCGGTGCTCCTCCTGCCGGGCGGCCAGGCAGTGGTCTCGGTCGACATGCTCGTGCAGAAGCGGGACTTCCGGCTCGACTGGTCCACGGCGACCGACATCGGGCACAAGGCCGCCGCCGCCAGCATGTCCGACATCAACGCGATGGGCGGCCGCCCGACCGCGCTGCTGGTGGCGTTGGGCGCGGCTCCTGACCTCGACGCCGGTTGGGCGCTGGAACTCGCTGACGGCTTGGCGGCGGAGGCGGCGAAGGTGGGCTGCAGCGTGGTCGGCGGCGACATCGCGCGTGCCGACGCGATCACGATTTCGATCACCGCCGTCGGAGTCTGTGATCACCCTGTGGTGCGCCGGTCGGGCGCCCAACCGGGTGACATGGTCGCGCTGGCCGGTCGCCAGGGCTGGGCCGAAGCCGGCCTCGCCGTGCTGGGCCGTGGCTTCCGGTCGCCCCGGGTGGTGGTCGACGCGCACCGCCGGCCGCAGCCGCCGTACGACGCCGGACCCGAGGCCGCCGAACTGGGCGCGACCTCGATGATCGACATCAGCGACGGGCTGCTGCAAGACCTCGGCCACATCGCCTCGGCAAGCGCGCTGGCGATCGACGTGGATACCTCCTGCTTCGAGGTGCCGGAACCACTTCAGGCGGTGGGTGCGGCGCTCGGGGTCGACCCGATGAGGTTCGTGCTGGCCGGGGGTGAGGATTTCGGGGTGGTCGCGACGTTCGGTGCAGCGAGAATGCTGCCGGCCGGCTGGCGCGTCATCGGTCGAGTGGTCGATGCGGGGGCACCCGGTGTGGTGACGGTCGACGGCGCGCTGTCCGAGGGCGCCGGTGGCCACCAGCAGTTCCGCTGAGCTGCCCAACGACCGCGCACATCTTCGGCAACGGGCCCTGGCGGGGCGTCAGCGGGTGACCTTGCCGGCCTTCAGGCAGGAGGTGCAGACGTTGATCCGCTTCGGCGTGCCGCCCACGACCGTCCGCACGCGCTGGATGTTGGGGTTGAAGCGGCGCTTGGTACGCCGGTGCGAGTGCGACACGTTGTGCCCAAAGCGAGGCTTCTTGGCGCAGATGTCACAGACGGCGGCCACGGTGTACTCCTGAAGGATCATCGGATGGAGGGCGTAACATCGCTGCCTGGTGCGACCCGGCAACCACTCAAGAATAACGGATCGTCGGTACCATGCGCCAATCATCGCCCCATCGAGAAGGATTGCAAACCCCGTGAACGATCACCTCGAAGTGGCTCTGCTGCTGCGATGGTGCGATCTGGCCCTCGACGGGCTCGGTGCTGCCCGCGAGGAGATCGACGCCCTCAACGTCTACCCGGTCCCTGACTGCGACACCGGCACCAACCTCTACCTGACCTTCGAGGCCGCCCGCCAGGCGCTCGTCGACGCCGAGACCGACTCTCTCGCCACGGCCCTCACGGTCTTCGCTCGCGGGGGGCTGCTCGGCGCCCGCGGCAACTCCGGCGTGATCTTGTCCCAACTCATGCGGGCGGGCGCCGACTCGCTGATGCGCGGAGACCCAGCCAAGCCAGGACAGCTGCTCGCCGACACCCTCACCTTTGCCGCGGATGCGGCGTACGACGCTGTTGCACAGCCCGTCGAGGGCACGATCCTCTCGGTGGCCCGGGCCGCAGCAGAGGCCGCAGAGGACGCAGTTCCGCACGCTCCCGACCAGATCGCGGGGCAGATGGGCTTCGTTGTCGGGGCCGCCGCCACGGCTGCCCGCGCAGCGCTCGAGCGCACCCCCGAGCAGCTCCTCACGCTTCGTCGGGCGGGTGTGGTCGACGCCGGCGGTCGCGGTCTGTGCGTGATCCTCGACGCGGCCGAGGAGGCACTCACCGGCAAACACCCCGCGGCCACGGCGCACAAGGTCATCCCGCTGACCGCGCCGACCGGCCCCGATGCGGACCCCGACCTGCCGCAGGACGGTCCGGCCTACGAGGTGATGTACCTGCTCGACGCGGCCGACGCCGCCATCTCGACCCTGCGCGAGCGACTCCGCCCGCTCGGTGACTCACTGGTCGTCGTCGGCGGCGACGGTCTGTGGAACGTGCACATCCACGTCGACGACGTGGGTACGGCGATCGAGGCCGGAATCGACGCCGGTCGCCCGTACCGGGTGCGAGTCACTCATCTCGTCGAGCAGACGAGCCGGGCGAAGGGCCGCCGGAGTGCGACGCGACAGCGCGGCGTGGTGGCGTTCGCCGCCGGAGCGGGCCTTGGTCGGCTGTTCTCCGATGCCGGCGCCGTTGTCGTGTCCGGCTCCGGCGGCCGGTCCTCGACCCGCGAGATCCTTTCCGCCATTCGTTCGACCCAGGCTGCGGAGGTCATCGTGTTGCCCAACGGCGCCGACACGGTGGACGTGGCCGAGGCGGCCGCGCAGGCGGCCCGCGAGGAAGGGGTCCGCACGACCGTGATCCCCACCAGGGCGCAGATTCAGGGCCTCGCGGCGATGGCGCTGCACCAGCCGGGACGAAGCTTCGACGACGACGTGGTGCACATGACCTCAGCCGCCAGCCACGCCCGCCACGGCGCTGTCACCGTGGCGGCTCGGGGAGCAATGACGATGGCCGGGGAGTGTTCGGCGGGCGACACCCTCGGCGTGGTCGAGGGCGACTTCGCGCTGGTCGGCGGACAGCTCGACGCCGCCGCCATAGAGGTGGTCGAGCGGCTGCTGGCAGGAGGCGGCGAGTTGGTGACACTTGTGCGCGGCGCCGACTGTGACGAAGAGCTCGTTGGACGGGTGGCCTCCCACGTCGGGCACACCCGCCCCGACGTCGAGCTCCTCGTGTACGACGGCGGCCAACAGCGCTACCCCCTGCTCATCGGAGTCGAGTGATGGCCACCCTCGACACGTCGATCGACCGAGCGATCGGCGGCAAGGCTGCGAAGGCACTCCATCAGGCGTTCGAAATGGAGACCGTCGGCGACCTTTTGTGCCACTACCCGCGACGTCTCGCCGACAAGGGCAAGCTCACCGACTTCTCCGACCTCCCGCTCGGCGAGCATGTCACGGTGCTGGCCAAGACCGTCGTGGTGAAGTCGAGCCCGTTCTGGCCGAAGCACGGCGGCCGGCGCGGCACGCGCACCGAGGTGCGGGCGACCGACGGCACCGACGGTCGACGCGAGCTGGTCATGACGTTCTTCCAGCAGCCCTGGAAGCAAGGTCAGCTCCAGGCCGGCACGATCGCCTGGTTCAGCGGCAAGGTCACCCTCTACCGCGGTCACCGCCAGCTGTCCAACCCGACCTGTGAGGTCGTCGGGCGGGGCAGCGACCTCGATGAGTTCGAGGGGGAGGAGACCCAACGCTGGGTGCCGATCTACCCGGCCACCGCCAAGCTCACCTCGAGGGCCATCACCGACTGCGTCGAGCAGGTGCTTGAGGTGCTCGACGACCCACCAGACCTGCTTCCCGAGGAGGTTCGCGCCGAGTTGGGGCTCGTCTCCTACGCAACGGCATTACGGCGGATCCACGCCCCCGCCGATCCGCCCGAGTGGGAGACCGCGCGTGCTCGACTGAGGTTCGACGAGGCTTTCGTTCTACAGGCCGTGCTGGCGCAGCGTCGGCGGATGATGATGTCGCTTCCCGCGGTGCGGCGGCCCAGCCGTGAGGACGGGCTGCGTTCCCGATTTGATGCCCAGCTCCCCTTCACGCTCACCGGCGGCCAGCTCGGTGTCGGCGCGGACATCGCCGACGACCTGGCTCGCCAGCACCCGATGCACCGGCTGCTGCAAGGGGAGGTGGGCTCGGGCAAGACCGTCGTCGCGGTCCGCGCCATGTTGCAGGTCATCGACGGCGGAGGCCAGGCGGCACTGCTCGCCCCGACCGAGGTGCTCGCCGCCCAGCACCACCGTTCGATCGTCTCGATGCTCGGCCCGATGGCGGAGGGTGGCCTGCTCGGCGGCGACCAGGACGCGACCCGGGTCGTCCTGCTGACCGGATCGACGCCAGCCGCGCGTCGCAGACAGGCGCTGCTCGACGCGGCCTCCGGTCAGGCGGGCATCGTCATCGGCACGCACGCACTGCTCGAGGAGCGGGTCCAGTTCGCCGAGCTCGGCATGGTCGTCGTCGACGAGCAGCACCGCTTCGGCGTCGAGCAGCGGGCGGCCCTGACCGGCAAAGGCGGGTTCACGCCCCCGCACGTGCTGGTGATGACCGCGACGCCGATCCCTCGCACGGTGGCGATGACCGTTTTCGGCGACCTCGACGTGTCGACGTTGCACGAGCTGCCAGCGGGGAGGACGGCGATCCAGTCCAACGTCGTACCCGTGGCCGAGCGCCCCGACTGGCTCGGGCGTGCCTGGCAGCGAGTGCGAGAGGAGGTCGACAAGGGACACCAGGCCTACGTCGTCTGCCCCCGCATCGGTGGTGAGCCCGAGTCGGCGATGGCGGAGCCGGTGCTCGACGACGAGGGATTCTCGCCGCGCCGGCCGCCGTTGGCGGTTGCAGATGTGGCGGCCGAGCTGGTCGACGGACCACTTGCTGGCCTGCGGGTGTTCATGTTGCACGGTCGGCTGCGCGGTGAGGAGAAGGACGATCTGATGCGCCGGTTCACGGCCGGCGACATCGACGTGCTCGTCGCCACCACAGTGATCGAGGTCGGCGTCGATGTGCCGAACGCGTCGCTGATGGTGGTGTTGGACGCCGAGCGCTTCGGCGTCTCGCAACTGCACCAGCTAAGGGGCCGGGTCGGCCGCGGTACGACGCCAGGGCTGTGCCTGCTGGTCACCGAGGCGCCGGCGGGCTCGGCATCGCGGAGCCGGGTCGAGGGGGTCGCGGCCACAACCGACGGCTTCGAGCTGTCCCGGCTCGACCTGCAGAACCGTCGCGAGGGCGACGTCCTCGGGGCGAGTCAGGCCGGCCGACGTTCGAGCCTGCGCCTGCTGTCGGTGCTCCGCGACGAGGGAGTGATCGCCGGGGCGCGCGACGTGGCCGAGCGGGTGGTCACGGCCGACCCGACGCTTGCCGGTAACCCGAGCCTCGCCGCGGCCGTCGACCGCCTCGTCGCCTTGGAGCAGGCCCGGTACCTGGAGCGGTCGTGACCCGCATCATCGCCGGCTCCGCCGGCGGTCGACAGCTTCGCGTCCCGCGAGGCATCAACACCAGGCCGACCTCCGACCGGGTCAGGGAGGCGCTGTTCTCGGCGTTGGAGGCCCGGCTCGGCAGCTTGGCGGGGGCGCGATTCCTCGACGTGTACGCGGGATCGGGGGCGGTAGGGCTGGAGGCGAGGTCACGAGGTGCGACGTACGTCAGGCTCGTCGAGCACGACGTGGCGACGGCGGCGTTGATCCGGGACAATGCCGAGCGGCTCGGGTTCGACGGCATCGAGGTGGTGACGGCCAAGGCGGAGCGACTGTTGGCGGTCGCCTCTGGCGGGAGCGGATTCGAGGTGGCGTTCTTCGACCCGCCGTACGCCGTCGCGGCGGCCGACGTCGGTGTGGTCGTGGGCGGGCTGTGGCGGGCCGGCTGGCTATGCGAAGACGCGGTCGTCGTCGTGGAGCGGTCGCGACGGGAGGACGAGTGGGAGTGGCCGGCCGGCTTGGAGGGGATGCGGGTGAGGAGGTACGGGGAGACAATGCTTTGGTACGGTCGCGCCACCGGGTCGCCGCGCCCGCTGCCGGTCGATGAGTAGCAGGTCAGGAGGGCCGAGATGCACCGAGCTGTGTGTCCGGGCTCCTTCGATCCGGTCACCTACGGTCACCTCGACATCGTCGGTCGGGCGGCCCGCCTGTTCGACCAGGTCACCGTCGCGGTGCTCGTCAACGAGAGCAAGAGCGGGCTCTTCACCGTGCCGGAGCGGATCGACATGCTGAGCCAGGCGGTGGCGGACCTCGACAACGTTGAGGTGGTCTCCTTCCGCGGGCTGCTCGTCGACTTCTGCAAAGAGCACGACATCGCCGTCATCGTCAAGGGGCTGCGGGCCGTCAGCGACTTCGACCACGAGCTACAGATGGCCCAGATGAACTCCAGCCTCGCCGCCGTCGAGACCGTCTTCGTGCCGACCAGTCCGCAGTGGTCGTTCCTGGCGTCCAGTCTGGTCAAGGAGGTCGCCCGACTCGGGGGTGACGTCGGCGACCTCGTGCCGTCGTACGTCGTCGACCGGCTGAAGCAGCGGCTCGCCGAGTAGGGGGTCGAGCGCGAACTCGGCGCCGACCAGGCTGGTCCACGGTGGCGATTTGAGGCGGGCGAGTCCGACCGGCTACGCTGAGACGCCGTTCTTTTGCAGGGGCGGCGGTTTGCTGTGCTGTCTATCGGAAGTCTGTGCGATGCGTATCGACCCGCGTTCGCCGCTCGTGATCAACACTCACGATCTCGGCCGACGCCCCGGATCGATGCGCACCCTCGAGTTGACGGTGCCGGCGCCTGCGGACCTTTGCATCGAACTGCTCGGTGTCCCCGAAGGTTCGCCCATCGGGCTGCAGCTGCGACTCGAGGCGGTCATGGAGGGGGTGCTCGCGTCCGGTACGGCGCGGGCCACGCTCACCGGGGAGTGCGCGCGGTGCCTGGACCCCGTCGAGGACGACCTCGAGGTCTTGCTCCAGGAGCTGTACGTCTACCCGGAGAGCGATGCCGAGGAGGACGAAGCCAGCCGGCTCGACGGCGAGCTGTTCGACATCGAGCCGGTCCTGCGGGACTCGGTGGTGCTTGCGCTGCCGTTTCAGCCGGTGTGCGCCCCGGACTGTCAGGGGCTGTGCCTCGAATGCGGGGTTCGGCTCTCCGACAACCCCGGGCACGCGCACGAGGAGAGCGCCGACCCACGGTGGGCAGCGCTCTTTGCACTCAAGACCAACGACGCTGGCCAGCTGGCCACCAGGCCAGGCCCGGCCAGCCAAGACGAGGAGTAGATCGTGGCTGTTCCGAAGCGGAAGACGTCGCGCAGCAACACGCGGCACCGCCGTTCGCAGTGGAAGGCGGTCGCCCCATCGCTCGTGACGTGCGCCAACCCCGCCTGCGGCTCCAAGCATCTACCGCATCGGGTCTGCCCCGCGTGTGGTCAGTACGGCGCCCGCGCCGACCGTCGCCAGGTCCTCTAAGACCCTCACCTTGGTGGAGCACACAGCGCCGGGCACCTCCCGCGATGAGCTCTGTGCTCAACTCGGTGTCGCCGATCTCGATGTCGGGCTGCTCCACCGCGCCCTGACCCACCGCTCGTTCGCCTACGAGAACGGGGGCCTGCCAACCAACGAGCGGCTGGAGTTCCTCGGCGACTCCGTCCTCGGTGTCATCGTCACCGAGAGGCTCTACCGTGCGCATCCGGACCTGTCCGAGGGCCGGCTGGCGAAGCTGCGTGCCGCCGTCGTCAACGCGCGGGCGTTGGCGGAGGTGGGGCGCGCCCTCGGCCTGGGTGACCACCTGCTGCTCGGCCGTGGCGAGGAGTCGACCGGCGGCCGAGACAAGTCCTCGATCCTCTCGGACGCGGTCGAGGCGGTGATCGGGGCGATCTACGTCGACAAGGGCTTCGAGGCCGCCGCGTCCGTCGTACACCTGCTCTTCGACCCCCTCATGGCGGCGGCGGCCGCCCTCGGCGCCGGCCTGGACTGGAAGACCAGCCTGCAGGAGCTTTCCGCCGACCTGGGGCTCGGTGTTCCCGAGTACCTCATCGACGGCAGCGGGCCCGACCACGAGCGGATGTTCGTCGCGCGGGTCCGGGTGGGCGAAAGCGTCTACGGGCACGGCTCCGGCCGGTCCAAGAAGGAAGCCGAGCAGCAGGCGGCGGAGACGGCGTGGCGCTCGCTCAGCGAGGGCAACGCGGCGGTCGAAGCGGTCACCGCGGAGCTGCCGCCGCTGGACGAATCCGACTGACCTGACCCGCTGAGAGCCATCTGTCCCGTGCCTGAGCTGCCCGAGGTCGAGGTGGTCCGCCGCGGCCTGGAACCCGTCGTGGTGGGGAAGACGATCGAACGTGTGCGGGTGCTGCATCCCCGCTCGGTACGGCGACACTCGGCCGGGCCCGCAGACTTCGAGGACCGGCTCGCCGACCAGCGCGTCGTCGGTGCCAGTCGGGGGGGAAAGTACCTCTGGTTGCCGCTCGGGTCCGGAGACGCGGTGCTTGCCCATCTCGGGATGAGCGGTCAGTTGCTGGTGCAGCGACGAGCCGCCACGCCGGAGCGCCACCTGAGAGTGGCGTTCGAGCTGTCGCAGGGGCATGACCTGCGCTTCGTCGACCAACGAACCTTCGGGGGGTTGCTGGTCTCCGACGGCGGGGCAGATCTGCCGCGGGAGATCGGGCACATCGCCCGGGACCCGATCGACATGCTGTTCGACGACGCCGTGTTCGGTGCCGGGTTGCGCCGACGGCGTACCGGTGTGAAGCGGGCCCTGCTCGACCAGACTCTGATCTCCGGCGTCGGCAACATCTACGCGGACGAGGCGCTGTGGGCGGCCAGGCTGCACTACGCCCGACCGACGGAGACGCTGCGGCGTGCGGAAGTGGACCGGCTGCTCGCCGAGGTGCGGACGGTGCTGATGTCGGCGCTGAGGCATGGCGGCACGTCGTTCGACACGCTCTACGTCGACGTCAATGGCGAGTCGGGATATTTCGAGCGGTCGCTGGCGGTGTACGGGCGAGCCGACCAGCCGTGCCTGCGATGCGGCGCGCCGATCCGGCGAGACGCGTTCATGAACCGGTCGTCGTACTCCTGCCCTCGATGCCAGCCGCGGCCTCGCCGCGCTCGCTGGTGACCGCCGGGGTGGCCGGGCGAAGCGCTCCCGCCGAGACGTCAGCTAGCTCCCACGACACGCCGGCACTACGGGCGGCCTGGCCCTTTACCCGTGTCCTTATGGCTCATCATCTTCGTCTGTGAGACTGGACCCGGCCGTTGTCGCTGCGACTCACTCCCCGCCCAGACGTCACATAACGACCGACACGCCGGCAACTCGGGGCGATAGCTGGCGTCTCGGCGGTGACGACTCGGCGCGCTACTTGGCGCGCTCGGCGACAACCTCGCCTGGGACGACGCCGCCCGCGTCGATGGGAGTCCACGCCTCGCTGCGTACCCATTCAGACCCGCATCCGGCGCAGCCGATCACCGCCATCGGCTGCCCCTCGTCGGCTGCCCAGACCTCTCCGGTCGCCACCCAGACGCAGATCGACTGACACGGCCACGCCTGGAGGGATCGCGGTGCTCTGGGCGGGTTGGCCACGTCGCCCAGTGTGCCTGCTGGGGCCAAGGTGGGGTGTCGGCGCGCCTGACCTGCCGAACAGACCGGAAGTGCGCCGGTCGTGCGGTTGACCTAGCGGCAATCCGGTGAGACGCTTGTAAGTGCAGCGAAAGACGTGCCGGATGCCTTCGGCTCCCCGAAGAATCTGAGATCTGCTGAGCGCTGCTCGACCGATATTGTTCCTGGAGGACTATCCATGGCCAAGGCTCTCCTTGGGTACGTCGGAGGCGACATCCGACTCGTCGACGACAATCAACGACTTCGCCGCAGGGTCTCCGACCTCGAAGCGATCGTGCTGAGGCTGCAGGCAGAAAATGACGCGCTGGTCGCGCAAGTGCATCATGCCGACCTGCTCACTGTGCCTGACCACATCGACGACCGCGCGGTCGCCCGGGCCTGACTTTCAACTTTTGGGTGAAGGCGGCCGTGACTTGAGTCGCGGAGCCTCGTTAGTCAGCCGAATATCCGCTGACTTGGAGGGTTTGATGCGCCCGTTCGTCCACCGCCGCGCCACTCGTGCGGCCACCGCTCTCGCAACCGCGCTGGCACTCGTGGCGCTGCCCGTGCTGCCGGCCGTCGCGCACGAAGACGACACCGAACGCATGCGCGAGATGCGTGCCTTGTACGAAGGTGGGCTTGATGTTCCGTTCGTGAGCAGCCCCAACATCGAGCATGTGTCGACCTTCCCGGACACGTCGGCGATCTCCGGCGTGTTCTCCACGTCGGCGCCGTACTTCTACGTGTCGAGTCTTAAGTCGATCAGCGTGTACGACGTGAGCGACCCGCTGCAGCCCAGGCTGACGGGCGTGCTGCCGCAGCTCGTCTTCGAGAACGAGGCGATGAACTACGGGGAGACCCGCAACCGGGACGGCTCGATCACCCGGTTCGTGCTGGTGGGCGTCGACCTGACCCAGGCGTCGGGCGACGACATCGAGCACGCCAACCCGAGCGGCAAGAACGAGGTCGTCGTCGTCGACGTCACCGACCCGACGAACCCGTTCGTCCGCTCGCGGCTGCAGACCACGACATACACCCACACCGTCGCGTGCATCGTCAAGCGCGACTGCACGACCGCCTACACCGCCGGTGACAACGGGGAGTACTCGATCGTCGACCTGAGCCGGTTGGACAATCCCACCGAGGTCGACTCGAACAAGAAGCAGGCGGGCACCCAGCCGTTCAGATCGCCCGCTGCCGGCCCCGGTGGGCCGCTCACCTCAGGTCACAAGTGGAACTTCGACGGGGCGGGGTACGGCCTGCACACCGGTGGCGCCGGCACGGCGGTGTTCGACGTGTCCCGTCCGCGGGCGCCCCGCCTGGTGACGACCACCAACAAGGCCGGCGTCTCCTCGCCCTGGAACGACTTCATCCACCACAACTCAGACCGCCCGAACGCCCGCAGCTTCGAACCGCGGGCGGAGGCGTCGGTCGCCAACGGGAACGTCGCGCTGATCACCGAGGAGGACTACGAGAACACCGACTGCGCGACCGCGGGATCCTTCCAGACCTGGAAGGTCAAGACGCTGAATGGCACACCGGATGCGGTGGTGCCGCTCGACCGCATCAACCCGGTGACCGAGGGTGGTGGCGGCATCTCGCCCCCCACCAACGCCTTCTGCTCGGCGCACTGGTTCGACTACCACCCATCGGGAATCGTGGCGCTGGCAACCTACGCAGGGGGGCTGCGGCTGATCGACGTACGGGACCCGCACAACCTGCAGCAGTACGGTTACGCCACGTTCGGCGCGTCGGAGGTGTGGGACGCCTACTGGGTGCCCGAGCGCAACGCCCGAGGCGAGGCGGTCGGCAGCACGAACATCGTCTACACCGTCGACCTCGTGCGCGGCCTCGATGTCTACTCCGTCGACCTGCCGGGGCGGGCCGGCGCGCGAAGCGCCGCCTCGCTGGGCGGGCCGTCCTACGACCTGCCGCTCGACGGGACCGCCGCGCTGGTCGTCGTCGGCGCGCTCGGTTTGGTGGTGTGGGTCCGGCGCCGCACCGCCCACCACCAGGCGGACCCGGTCCCCAGCTAGCACAACCCGCTCCGATGCCGGGGTGCGGCGTGGTGGCGGCCGCTAGCCGTCGTACCCCGGTATCGTGCGGGCGTGCACCTGAAGAGCCTCACGCTGCGCGGCTTCAAGTCGTTCGCCTCGACCACCACATTGCGGCTCGAACCCGGTGTCACCTGCGTCGTCGGCCCGAACGGGACGGGCAAGTCCAACGTCGTCGACGCCCTCGCCTGGGTGATGGGCGAGCAGGGGGCCAAGTCCCTGCGCGGCGGCAAGATGGAAGACGTCATCTTCGCGGGCACGTCGGGGCGCCCGCCGCTCGGCCGAGCCGAGGTGCTGCTCACGATCGACAACACCGACGGCGCGCTGCCCATCGAGTACTCCGAGGTCACCCTCTCGCGCACCATGTTCCGCAACGGCGGCTCCGAGTACGCCATCAACGGGCAGCCGGTCCGGCTTCTCGACGTCCAAGAACTGCTCAGCGACTCCGGCATCGGCCGGGAGATGCACGTCATCGTGGGCCAAGGCCAGCTCGACGCGATCCTGCACGCCTCCGCGGAGGATCGCCGCGGGTTCATCGAGGAGGCCGCTGGCGTGCTCAAGCACCGCAAGCGCAAAGAGAAGGCGATCCGCAAGCTGGACGCGACCGACGGCAACCTCACCCGGCTAGGCGACCTGCTCAGTGAGATCCGTCGCCAGCTGAAGCCGCTGGGGCGGCAGGCCGAGGTGGCGCGCAGGGCGTCGGCGGTGCAGATCGAGGTCAGGGATGCCCGTGCCCGGCTGCTGGCCGATGACGTCGTGCGGGTTCGGGAGACGTTGAGGCGAGAGCTTGCCGACGAGGCGGCGCTGACGGCGCGCCGGGACGAGGTCGAGTCCCGGCTGGAGACCGCCCGCAGACGCGAGACCGAGCTCGAGGAGGCGCTGCGGACCGACGCGCCTCGGCTGGCTCAGGCCCAGGAGACCTGGTTCGGGCTGTCGAGGCTGCGCGAGCGGCTGAGGGGTACGACGACCCTGGCGGCCGAGCGGATGCGCCACCTGGCGGAGGAGCCGGCCGAGGAGCGCGTCGGACGCGCCCCCGAAGAGCTCGACGCGGAGGCGGCCGACGTCCGTGCCGAGGAGAGGGCCATCAACGCCGAGGTGGCCGACCTCGAACGGCGGCTCGACGAGGCGATCACGTCCCGGCAGGAGGCGGAGGACTCTCACCTCGACCAGGACCGCCGGGTGGCGGGCCTGGTCCGCGCCCAAGCGGACCGCCGCGAAGGCCTGGCCCGGCTCACCGGTCAGGTCAACTCCTTGCAGAGCCGGGCCGCCGCCGCTGACGATGAGATCGGCCGGCTGGCTGGGGCGCGCGAGGCGGCGGCCGCTCGTGCGGAGCGTGCGCGGCGCAGCTTCACCTCGCTCGAGACCCGCATCGCCGGGCTCGACGCGGGCGAGCGGGGGCTCGACGCCGAACACGAGGGCGCGTCGGCGCTGCTCGACGATGTCGACGATCGGCTGGCCAAGGCGCAAGACGAGGCGCAGACGGCCGAGCGGGAGCGGGTGGCCTTGGAGGCGCGCAAGGAGGCCCTCGAGATGGGCCTCGCGCGCAAGGACGGTGCGGGAGCCCTGCTTGCGGCGACCGACTCGGTCTCGGGCCTGTTGGGCTCGGTGGCGGCGCTGTTGTCGGTGCGACACGGCTACGAGGCGGCCCTCAGCGCCGCGCTCGGCTCGGCCGCCGACGCGATGGCGGTGTACGACGTCGATGCCGCGGTCGGCGCCATCGAGCACCTCAAGGACTCCGACCTGGGCCGAGCGGACCTAATCCTGGGCGGCGGAGAGGTCGACGACGTCGAGTGGCCCGCGCTGAGCCACCACGCGACGTACGCGTTGGACGTCGTCGGGGCGCCGGACGCCGTACTCCCTGCCTTGCGCCGGCTGCTGTTCAAGACAGCGGTCGTCGACGATCTGCCCGCGGCTCGTGCGCTGGTGGCGGCCCTTCCCGACGTCGTGGCGGTCACCCGTGACGGCGACGTCCTCAGCACCCACCACGCCGCCGGCGGCTCGCGGTCACAGCCCAGCCTGATCGAGGCGCAGGCGGCCGTCGATGAGGCCGTCTTCGCGCTTCGGGAGGCGACGGCGTCCGCTGAGCGGCTGCGCTTCGAGGTCGGCGCACTGCAGGCCGAGCGACAAGAGGTTCAGAGCAGGGTAGACGTCGCACTTGCGAAGCTGCACCAGTCGGACGCCGCCATGGCCGCCGTCGCCGAGGAGCTCGGCCAGCTTGGCTCCGCGGCGCGCGCCGCCAAGTCCGAGGCCGATCGCGCGACAGC
>JACCUS010000342.1 GCA_013811715.1 Nocardioidaceae bacterium | reverse complement strand
CTCCCAGAGAGATGACTGGATGTACGTCGTCCCAGTCTTTGGTAGGCCGATATGCACATAGACGGCCTTGCGACTCACCCTGCCACCTCCGGGTCGGGCCAACTCGTCAAGCCGGACGCAACGACAGTACGCGTGACGGCCGGTCGGAACACGGGCGCCGCCTGGCGGCGACCCTGGCAGCGGCCCGAAGCCCGTATCCGCTAGATCTGGCTTCCGTGGTACCAACCCCAGCGCAACGCGACGACGCGGAAGCGCGGCGCCATGGTTGACACCTTCAGGAAGAACTCCTGCCCCGGACGCACGCTCATGCGATTGGCGAATCCCTCGATCGATGACCGGAGGCCGGTCGCGGTGTCTCCCACGGCGCGGATCGGTCGAGCCGGGGTCAGGGATGACTCAGCGGGCATGACTGACTCGGCGGGTGTCTCCTCGCCCGTGTCGGCGGTCGAGCCGGGGACGTCAGCGGTGTCGGTGAAGCCCGGCGCCACCATCGGCAGCATGGCCTGCCGGACATCGGCGTGCCCACCCCGAAGTCGGTGACAGAGATCGAGCCGGTCAGCACCAGCGGCATGGGGAGCACGACTGCTGCGACCATGAGGCCCCGTCTGTGGGCACGGAACCAGGAAGAGGTCACCCGCCACTGCCGTGGGAGTGCGGCGGGACGACCGGGCCCTCCGACGGCTGCACCACCACGAAGCCCTGTCCGTGGAACGAGTACTGCATCGCCTCACCGCTGCCGCCACGCAACAAGGATTTCACGTTCATGCTCGACACGACGTCCGGCGTCAGGTTCGCCGACCAGCACACCGCCGACTGCGGGTCCACGAACGTCGGCTGCTGAGAGCAGTCGAGGATCATCGGCTCGCCGTCGGAGGTCAGCGCCACCGTGCCCTGCCCCTGGATCAGCGTGTTGAACAGCCCGCCGGACATCATGCCGACGCCCTTCGTGCGGTGCACATCCCACGAGAGCTCGGCGTCGAAGGCCAGCAGCGAGCTCCCGTTCACGCTCATGCCGTCGCCCTCGAGGTTGACCAAGAAGATGGAGTGCGCCGAGTCGGCGAAGAACACCTCGCCCTCCCCCGACACCCGCATCAACGGGGTGTCCTCGCTGGTCAACGCGCGCTTCATGAACTTGCCGAGGCTGCCGGAACCCTCGTGGTTGAAGCTCACCTGGCCCTGGAACGCGACCATCGCGCCCTTGCGGGACAGCACGTCGGGCCCGAGCGTCACCTTCAGCATTTTCTTGCTCTGCAGGGCGAACCGGTCCTGGGTGGTCATTTCTTGGTGATCTGGAACGAAGAGGTCACTACGCATGCAGGAAGTCTCCCCGAGATCGCGGCCGCCTCGCAGCCGTATTCCTCAACCCGGTCCATTTCGCTCGGCAGGTAGATTTCTCGCCGTGAGCGCCGACGTGAGCTACCCGATGACGGACCGCACCCTGGACAACGGGCTGCGCGTGGTCGTCAGCCCCACCCCGGGGCTCGGTGTGGTCGCCGTCAACCTGTGGTACGACGTGGGGTCGCGTCACGAGCAGCCGCATCGGCAGGGCTTCGCCCACCTCTTCGAGCACCTGATGTTCCAAGGTTCTCGGCACGTCGAGCCCGGCGACCACTTCGCGCTGCTCCAGGGACATGGCGCGGCCCTCAACGCCACCACCTCGTTCGACCGCACCAACTACTACGAGTCGATGCCGAGCGGCGTGCTCGACCTGGCGCTGTGGCTCGAGGCCGACCGGATGGCCTTCCTCGACGACGTGCTCACCCAGCAGAACTTCGGCAACCAGGTCGACGTGGTGGCCCAGGAGCGCAGCCAGCGGATGGACAACGTGCCCTACGGCACGGTCTTCGAGCAGGCGCTGCCGCTGATCTTCGACCCCGAGCACCCGTACGGCCACCTGCCGATCGGCAACATGCAGCATCTGGCCGAGGCGACGCTGGAGGAGGTCTCTGACTTCCACGCCCGGTACTACATGCCCGCCAACGCCGTGCTCTGCATCGTGGGGGACGTCACCGCGGATGAAGCGCTGGCCAAGGCGGAGCAGTACTTCGGCGGCATCGCCACGGGTGCGGCGCCGAGACGGGACCTGCCGCAGCCGCTCCCTCCGCTGTCTGAGCCGGGCCGGCTCGATCTGACCGAGGACGTGCCCGCACCCGCCGTCTGGCTGGCCTGCCGGCTTCCGGTCGACACCCCGCACGCCCGCGACCTGGCGGCGGTTGCGCTCGCGGCGAGCATCCTCGGCGAGGGAGAGACCAGCCGGCTGCATCGGCGGCTGGTCCGGCAGGACCAGACGGCGCTGGCCGCCGGGATCGGGATCAACGCGCTCATCGCCGGCAACTCCCTCGGGTTGGGATCGGTCAGGGCAGTACCCGGCGTCGAGCTCGACACGGTCGTGGACACGTTCGACGAGGTGCTGCAGAAGTTCGCGAAGGAGGGGCCGAGCGGGACAGAGCTGGAGGTCGCCCGCGCCCAAGCCGAGCGGGACTGGCTGGACGAGATGGGCACCGCCGCCGGACGCGCCGACGCCATCTCCGGCTGCGCGCTGCTCTTCGGCGACCCGGAGACGCTCAACGACCGGTTGCCGTTGCTGCGCTCGATCACCGCCGAGGAGGTACGCGAGGCCGCCGAGGCCTGGCTACTGCCCTCGCTGAACGCCCAGGTCCGCATCCTGCCGAGCCGCGCAGGTGCGGCGGCGTGAGCAGCAGCGTGGACAGTACCGCGCCAGCGGTGCTGCCCCCAGTCGGCTGGAGGTTTCCCGCCGTGGAGGAGCGGCGCCTCGACAACGGCATGCGCATCTTGGTCTACCAGTGTCCGGGTCAGTACGTCGTCGCGGCGTCACTGCTGTTCGACGTACCGCTCAACGCCGAGACCTGTGACAGGGAAGGGGTCGCGGGCCTCACCGGCCGCTGCCTCACCCAGGGGGCGGCCGGGCGCACCGCGGAGGAGTTCGCGGACGCGTTGGCCCTGTGCGGCGCCGACCTCGACGGTTCGGCGTTCCCCGACGGCTTCGCAGTCCGGCTGTCGGTGCCGGTGACGCATCTGCGGTCCGGCCTGGATCTCTTGGCCGACGCGGTGACCGAGCCGACGTTCGCGGCCGCCGACTTCGAGCGCGAGAAGCGGCTCCGGCTGCAGGACATCGACCAGGCCCATGCCTACCCACAGCATGTCGCCGCCGAGCAGCTCAACGAGATGCTCTTCGGCACGGCGCGGGCGGCCCGGCCGGTGGGCGGCAGCACCGGGACCGTCGAGGAGATCACCCGCGCGGATCTGGTCTCCTACGCCGACACCCATCTGCAGCCAGCCAATGCGACGCTGGTCATCGCCGGCGACTTCCTCGACGTCGACGTGCACGACGTGGCGGCGGCAGGCCTCGGCGGCTGGGAGCACGTGGGGGGACGCGTCGTCGAGGGCGAGCAGGCACAAGTCCACGACGGTCCGCAGCTGGCGCTCGTGGACTGGCCCGACGCGCCCCAGGCGACTGTCCGGGTCGCGGGTGAGGGCGTGACACGTGGTGACCCGCGCTGGCCGGCCCTGTTCGTGGCGAACTACGCGGTGGGAGGCAACTTCTCCTCGCGAGTCAACACCGTGCTTCGCGAGCAGAAGGGAGTCACCTACGGAGCGAGCTCGACGCTGGACACCGGACGGCGCGCAGGAATCGTGTCCGTCTCTACGGCGGTGCGCAGCGACGCCACGGCCCAGTCGCTCGCCGACATCGTCGCCATCGTGGCGGCGGCACGCGGCGCCATCACCGACGACGAGGTGGCCACCGCCATCCGGGCCGCGACCGAGTCCGCCGCACTGGGCTTCGAGCGTTCCGACGCCGTCGTCGGACGGGTCGAGATGCTGCTCTCACAGGGGTTGCCGCTCGGTCATGTGGACGCCAACCTCGAGCGGATCCGGCAGGTGACCACGGAGCAGGCCAACGCGGCGTACGCCGACGTCGTCCGGCCCGGCGACCTGACTGTCGTCGTCGTGGGTGACGCCGCCTCGCTGCGCCAGCCGCTCGCGGGCTGGGGCTACGCCGAGCTGCAGGAGATCGACCCACCGGGCCAGTGACCTGCGCCGTCGTTGCCGCTGTCGTGTCGGTTGGCGGCGCTGGTTGCGGTGGCGAACAGGGCATCGGTGTCGGACGATGTACAGCGCGACGCTAGAGCTAGTGGGCATCTCCGTTAGTTCGTCGGGGTCTGCGTATCTCACTCGTCTCAGCAGC
Source organism: Nocardioidaceae bacterium (assembly GCA_013811715.1). GTDB lineage: Bacteria > Actinomycetota > Actinomycetes > Propionibacteriales > Nocardioidaceae > JACCUS01. The sequence continues at coordinate 3,441 of JACCUS010000342.1, read as the reverse complement.
GTCGTTCAGTCCTGCTTCGTCGCGTTGCCGAACCGCTGGAATGCGGCTTGACGAGTCGTGTCCAGCGCAGCGCCTATCACGGTCCAGGAGTCACCGGCGTCGCGGGCATCTTGGACTGCGTCGTGCAGCTCCTGCTCAGCCTCGGCAACCTTCTTGCGAGCCGCGATGATGTTGCGGAAGTGGACGGCGTCGCGGGCCAGCGCCCTCTTTGGATCCAGGGCACTAAGGCCCGTGACGTCAGTAGCTTTCCTGCTCTTGATTTTCATCGTTTTATCACCTCAGGTACTCGTAGAACTCGGGTCGCAAGCGGTCAGCGTGGATGATGCGAGTCGGCTCATCTACGGGAACGGCGACTAGCTCAAGCATCCGCCCGTGGCGGTCGGCTCCGATCACCAGGAGCCGCTCGTCTCCGTCGTACTCGAACTCGACATACCGAAATGGCGTTCTCCATGCGTGGACGATGTCGTCGTCACCCACGCGGTGCTCGCGGGCCGACCCCGAGATCTGCGCACGTCAAGTCTACCTTTACAACGCGGCGTATCAAGATTCTGCTCAAATCAGCAAGCGTCGCTGTCACGCCAGCGCGGCGGTGACGACCTCCCGCGCCTCCGCCTGCACCTGCGCGAGATGCCCTGGCCCGCGGAACGACTCGGCGTAGATCTTGTAGACGTCCTCGGTGCCCGATGGCCGCGCGGCGAACCAGGCCGACTCGGTGCAGACCTTGAGCCCGCCGATCGGCGCGCCGTTGCCCGGTGCGGTCGTGAGGGCCGCCGTGATCGGCTCGCCGGCAACCGTCCGTGCCGTCACATCGGAGGACGACAGCGTGGCGAGCCTGGCCTTCTGCTCCCTGGTGGCCGGCGCGTCGACGCGGGCGTAGGCAGGGTCGCCATGTCGCCGTACGAGCTCGGCGTAGTGCTGGCTCGGCGTCTTGCCGGTCACCGCCGTGATCTCACTGGCGAGCAGCGCGAGGAGGATGCCGTCCTTGTCGGTGGTCCAGGTGCTGCCGTCGATACGCAGGTACGACGCCCCGGCCGACTCCTCGCCGCCGAAGCCGACGGAGCCGTCGAGCAAGCCGGAGACGAACCACTTGAAGCCGACCGGCACCTCGAGCAGCTCACGCCCGAGCTCGTCGGTCACCCTATCGATCATCGACGAGCTGACCAGGGTCTTGCCGACGGCTGCCCCGGCCGGCCAGCCGGTCCGCCGGTCGAACAGGTAGCCGATCGCCACCGAGAGGAAGTGGTTGGGGTTCATCAGGCCGGCGTCGGGGGTGACGATGCCGTGCCGGTCGCTGTCTGCGTCGTTGCCGGTCGCGATGTCGAATCGGTCGCGCACGGCGATGAGCGAGGCCATCGCGTGCCGCGACGAGCAGTCCATCCGGATCTTGCCGTCGGTGTCGAGCGTCATGAAGCCCCATGTGGGATCGACCTGCGGGTTGACCACGGTCAGGTCGAGCGCGTACCGCTCGGCGATGGCCGCCCAGTAGTCCACACTCGCGCCGCCGAGCGGGTCGGCGCCAATCCGGACACCGGCGGCCCTAATCGCGTCGAAGTCGACCACGGAGGCGAGATCGTCGACATACGCCGTCATGAAGTCGTGTGTGGTGAGGGCCGCCCTTGCCTGGTCGAGGGACACCCGTCTGACTCCCACGAGACCCCTCTCCAGCAGCGCGTTGGCGCGCGCGGCGATGGCGCCGGTCGCGTCGGTGTCGGCCGGGCCTCCGTGGGGAGGGTTGTACTTGAAGCCGCCGTCGCGTGGCGGGTTGTGAGACGGCGTCACCACGATGCCGTCGGCCGCGGCCGGCGAGGTGGCGTTGGCGCGCAGGATCGCGTGCGACACGGCGGGGGTGGGGGTGTAGCCGTCGCCGGAGTCGACTCGAACGTCCACGCCGTTCGCCACGAGCACCTCGACGGCCGTCTCCCAGGCCGGCCCGGAGAGCGCGTGGGGGTCCCGCCCGAGGAAGAGCGGCCCGCGGCGGCCCTGGGCGGTGCGGTACTCGCAGATGGCCTGGGTGGTGGCCGCGATGTGGTGGTCGTTGAACGCCGCGTCGAGGCTCGACCCACGATGCCCAGAGGTGCCGAAGACCACCCGCTGGCCGGGGTCGGTCGGGTCGGGGGAGACGTCGTGGTAGGCGGCGAGGACAGCGTCGACGTCGATGAGGTCCTCGGGCCGGGCTGGTTGGCCTGCGCGCTCGTGTGGCATGTGGGCATCATGGTCGACCGGCGTTGAGCGCTGGATCCGGGTCGCCTGCTGGCATCCTGCTGTTATCGTCTTGTTATCTCAGGCGAGGGGAGTCGGTTGAAAGTCTTCGTCACCGGGGCGACCGGTGTACTCGGGAACTTCGCCGTCAAGGCGCTGCTCGCCGACGGCCACGAGGTCATCGGGCTGGCGCGCTGCGACGAGAACGCCCGCGCCTTGGCGGCCGCGGGAGTGACGCCTGCCTCGGCGCACCTGTTCGACGTCCACGGCCTGACGTCGGCCATCGACGGGTGCAACGCCGTCTGCAACCTGGCCACCCATGTGCCCGTCGGTATGACGGCGCTGCGCCCCGGCGCGTGGCGGGTCAACGACCGGCTGCGCACGGAGGGGTCGAAGGCGGTGGCAGCCGCGGCCACGGCTGCCGGCGTACGCCGCCTCGTGCAGGAGAGTGTGTCGTTCATGTACGCCGACGGCGGCGAGGGGTGGATCAGCGAAGACGGTCCGCTGTCGGTGACCCGAGCCGTCGAGCCGGCCGCGGTTGCTGAGGCGAACGCCGCCTCGTTCGAGTGCCGGTCACGGCAGCCGGTGGTGTTGCGTTTCGGGCAGTTCGTGGGGGACGACCCGACCACGCGTTGGACGCTGGGCCGGGCCAAGGCTGGCCACCCGGTCGGCCTCGGTGCCGCCGCCAGCTGGGGCCATGTGGTCCACCCCGAGGATGCCGGCGCGGCGGTGGCCGCCGCCCTCGAGGCGCCGGGCGGGGTCTACAACGTCGGCGCGGCCCCGGTCCGCCGCGGCGAGATGATGCAGGTGATCGCTCAGGCGGTCGAGCGAGACGACGTCGGCTTCGTGCCGCCGCTGCTGGTGAAGCTTGCGGGCGAGCGGGTCGAGCCGCTGACGCGCTCGCACCGTGTCTCCTCGGCCAAGCTGCACGAGGCGACCGGATGGAAACCGATCCGCGAGGTGTTCGATCAGTCATGGCTGACAGCCGCCGCCACCCGGTGACCGACGACGAGCTTCAGACGAACCGGCGGTGTGCTCACGAGGCGCGGTCGCTCGACGACGTGTTCGGCGACGTACTCCCCGACTGCACCGAAGACGAGCATGGCTCCTCGTGGGGCGAGACAGAACGGGGGCGTGACGCCGACCTGCGGCGCGACGTACCACCGCACCACGAGTGACCCTGAGGTGTTGGGATGACGGCGACATCCCGGGCATGCATGGGAGACGTCAAGAGTCCCACGC
>JACCUS010000338.1 GCA_013811715.1 Nocardioidaceae bacterium | reverse complement strand
CCGACGAGTCCGAACGTGCTCGCCAGCGCCAGCACGAGCGTCAACACCGCGCCGGCCGCGACCAACACCCAGCCGGCGGTGGTCCACTTGCCGCGCACCGAGTCGGGACGTTCCCCGAACCAGAGCTGCGCAACCATGTCGTCGTACAGCAACGCCTGTACGCCGGGCAGGCGCTCCCGCAGCGAGTCGTCCAAGGCGCTGACCTCGACCTCGTCGCCGTCGGCGAAGAGGGCCTCGAAGACCTCGCGTTCGTAGGGCAGCAGCTCGTCGCCGGCCTGGTTGCGGCGGCGCAGCAGCCAGTCGCGCCGGCCATACCCGTCGTGCGGGAGCTCCTCGACGAATAGGTAGTTGCGCACGGCGAGGTCGATGACGGTGGCTGAGACGTCGACGACGTCGACCCGCTCGTCGACCAGCGTGCCCATCTGACCGGGGCGGACCGCGCTGGGGGGCGCGAAGGCGACGTCGCCGTCCGGTCCGTCCACGAGTGGATGCACCGCGACGGCATCGGCGCGACCGGTGTCGCGGCCACGGGTCAGCCACAGCGCCAACGCGGCCAGCAGCCCGAGCGCCAGCACCGCCAGCGCCACCCACAGCGGTGTGCCGGTGGCGGCGAACGACCGCGCCAGGCTCCAGCGGGCCTCGAAGTCCGCGCTGGGTGAGATGCCCGAGTCCAGGCTCAGCCCGACGATGCCGACCATCTGCTCGCCGGCGGTCAGGCCGAGCTGCGTCATCGTGGGGCTGGCGACCTCCGACATCTGCGCGGTCGTGCATGGGCGGCTCGAGCCGGCGGGACCGGCTAGGCAGGACAGCCAGAGCAGGTTGGGAGTGTTCCACCGGATGGTTGCCTCGTCGATCGGAAGGTCGAATCCCTGCACCACGGGCCAGCGCACCTCGAGCCCGTCGGCCGTCTCGGCTGCCGCGCCGTCGACGTCGTACTCGAATCTGACCGTGACCCGCTCGGACTGCGGCTCGGCGAACTCGACGGAGATCGTGTCGGTCGCCTCCGCCGAGCTGATCTCGAAGTCGACGTCGACGTCGGGCTGTACGGCATCGACGTCGACCGCATCAAGGTCGTAGACCCGGTCGTCCTGGGCATCGTAGTGCTCCCGGGTAACGATCACCCGGTCGAGCTGCGAGGTCGGTTGCCCCGCGAAGTCGTAGGTGGCGGCCTCGGCGACATGCAGGCTGCCATCCGCGTTGACTCGCACGGTCGCGGAGAAGTTCGTGATCTCGGCGCCGGCTGGCGTCGGCGTCGCCATCGCCGAGACAGCAACGGCAGGGGAGGCAGCCAGCAGCGAGGCCAGCAGCCCAGCCACGACGGGTCGCCGCGCCCTCATCGGACCTCGCCTCACGGCCCACCATGCTGGCATGTCGAAAGGGTAGTGTGCGAGCAGGCGGGGGGGCAGGATTTGAGAGTCGACCTTCGAGGCAGGGCGCGATGTCGGAGCAGCCGCACCACCGGCCGCTGCCCACTGCCGACGTGCTGCCGCCGCCCCGGTCCACCGGCGGCTTTCACCCGCTGCCGACGTACCCACCGCACGGCTACCAGCAGTACCAGCAGCAGTGGCCGGGTCAGCAGGTCCAGGGCCAGTGGGGGTACGGCGGCTGGGCGCCCGCGCCACCGCCCAAGAAGACCAGCGGAGCGGCCCGGCTGCTGCTCGGCCTGGTCGGCGCCGGCGCCTCCCTCTTCTTCGTGTTGATCCTGGTGAATGCGGTGGCCAGCAGCACCGACACCCTGCCCCGCGACGACATGTCGCACCAGCCGGCCGACCCGCAGCGACCCAACGCAGAACCGGTGGACCCGGGTGATGTGGCGGCGGTGCTCGAGCAGAACACTCTCTACAGCCAAGGTGGCCTCGCCAACGGCAACTGTCCCGCCGAGGAGCTGGGCGATGCCGCCACACGAGACCAGTCGCGGTTCTATGAGTCGTTGATGGGCTGCCTGAACGCCGAGTGGTCGCCTCGCATCGAGGGCGCCGGCTACGCCTACTCCGAGCCCGGCCTGGTCGTCTTCGACTCCCCCGTCACCACGCCCTGCGGCAGCGCGTCGCCGCAGGACGGCCGCACGCTCGCCTTCTACTGTCCCGGCGACTCGGTGCTCTACACCGACGTCAATCAGATGCGGCAGTTCTTCGGGAGCATCGAGGTGGCCTATGCGATCTTGATCGGCCACGAGTTCGGCCACCACGTCCAGCATGAGACCGGGATCTTGATGGCGTACGACGACGTGGTCTACGAGGACTACGGCCAGCGGTTGATCCTCAGTCGGCGGGTCGAGCTGCAGGCCAGCTGCATGAGCGGGCTGTTCCTGGGCGCGATCGCCGAGTCCTTCCCGATCGACGACAGTCGGCTCAGCCAGCTCGACCAGGTGTCCGCGGCCTTCGGCGACGAGCCCGGCGCGCCGGAGAACCAGCGCGACCACGGGAGCGGCAGCTCCAACCGGGCCTGGATCCTGACGGCGTACGACGACAACGACATCGCGGTGTGCAACACGTTCTCCGCCCCCGAGGACGAAGTGGACTGACAGCGCAGCGCGCCACGCGCCAATGACCCGAACCCGAGGCGGCCGGGCACCGCCACGCTCGGGTGTCAGCCGACGTCAACCGTGATCGTGTGCCAGCCGGTGGCTCCATCGGGCAGCACATCGGCGATCGCCTCGGTCTGTGTTTCGCCGGACTGGTCGGTCGCTCGCACCTGGATCCGCTGGCTGCCCGGTTGTGCCGGCCAGACGTAGGACCACTGGCGCCAGCTGTCGATGGTCGGCTCGTCGGCCAACGACGCCTCCACCCATGGCTGGTCGGCGATCCGCACCTCGACCTTCGCGATCCCGGTGTGCTGAGCCCACGCAACCCCGGCGACTACCACGTCACCGGCGGCGAAGCTGCTCCCGTCGCCCGGAACGTCGATCCGGGACTGGGTCTTGATCGGGCCTTCGGCCGCCCAGCCGCGGTCGGTCCAGAATGCGGTGAAGTCGGCGAACCGCGTCACCTCGAAGTCGACCACCCACTTGGTCGCCGAGACGTAGCCGTAGAGTCCCGGCACCACCATCCGCACCGGGAAACCGTGCTCTGCCGTGAGCGGCTCGCCGTTCATGGCCACCGCGAAGAGCGCGTTGCGGTCGTCCGTCAGCACGCTCAGCGGGGTGCCGCACGTCCAGTCGTCGGCCGAGGTGGACAGCACGGCGTCCGCGTCGTCGTGCACCCCGGCCTCAGCGAGCACGTCGGCGATCGGGACGCCCGACCAGGAGGCGTTCGAGATGAGCCCTCCGCCCACCTGGTTGGACACACAGCACAACGTCACCCAGGCCTCGGTGAGGCCGCGGTCGATCAGGTCCTGGTAGGTCAGCGTCATCTCGCGGTCGACCAGACCGTGGATCCGCAGCTCCCACTCGCCGGGGAGGATCTGCGGCACCGACAGCGCGGTGTCGATCCGGTAGAAGTCGTCCTGGTCGGTGACCCAGGGGGCGAGGCCAGTCACTGCCAGGTCAGCCCCCGGCGGAGTCGGCCGACGTCGAATGGGCAGCTTGAGCTGGCCGCGTGCGGCCTCCAGGGCGGCCCGTCCCTGCGCCAACACGCGCCCGGTCACGCCTACCATCACCGCAGCCGCGGCAACCACCCCCGTGAGCCGCAAGAAGTCGCGACGGGAGCTTCGACGGGTGTCCGCGGGTTGTGTTGCCGTCGTCCTGTTCGCTGCTACGGCGGCCCGCGGCGCGAGGACCGCGAGGGCGGCCATCGCGACGACCACGCCGAGCACGGCGGGGATGTACGTCGACATCGACGGGGTGAGTCGCGCGCGGACGGCGAGCACCACCACGACACCCATCAGCACGAACAGCCCCTGCGCGCCCAAGGTCGAGCGGATCGCGACCACGCCAACGCCGGCGCTGACCGCCGCCAAGCCGAGCAGCGTGAAGACAACCAGCAGTGGCTTGTCGTACTGGCCGACAAGTGAGATGACGAACTCGACGACGTCTCCGGGGGTAAGCCGAATGATCGACTCGGCGACCGCCACGACCGGTGAGACCCGTTGGTGGAAGATGCCGCTCAGGAGTTCGGCGACTGCCAACCCGGCGGCGGCCGCGACGACGCCAAGCAACGCACCCATCCGTCGGCTCGAGGTCATACTCCCGATAGTGCCCGACTGGAGACCGCCGGCGAAGGCAGTTGCATGCAGCGGGAGCAGATGTCACCGACTCGTCACACTTGTCCCTGGGCGGGTTGGCCGTGGCTCCGCCGACCAACCCCGTGCCAGGCAGCCGGCAGGAGGAGTGCGGCAGCAGCGGCGGCAGCAGCGGCGAGGGCCGGGTAGCCACCGGCGGCCACTACGACCCCAGAGGCGGCGCCACCGCCTGCGGCGGCAGATCCCATGCCGACCTCCCCCCATCCCTCGCGGCGAGGACGGTCCAGGGCGGGGACCCCAGCAGTGAGCAGGACACTGCCGGATACTAAGGCGAGGTTCCAGCCGAACCCCAGCAGGACCAGGGCCACGGCCAACAGGACCGAAGACGCTGCGCCGGTGGCGGCGAGGGCGCAGGCGACGATCAAGATGGCCCCCGCCCCGGTCGCGACGGGGGCCGCGCCGACCCGGTCGGTCAGCCAGCCGCTGACCGGCGACGGGGCGAACATGCCGGCGATGTGCACACTCACCACCAGCCCGATGACGCCGAGGCCGACGCCGACGTGGTGCAGGTGAACGGGCGCCATCGTCATCACCGCGACCATCACCAGGTTGGCCACGCTGAGCACCGCCAGCCCTGCTAACCCGTGCAGACCCAGCGGCGCGCCGGTGTGGCCAGATGCGGTGTTTCGGACGCCCGGGGTCGGGCCGGGGTGGGTCCGCCCGACCCCCAGCCCGACGACCAGGACGCCGGCCGCGGCGGCGAAGCCGACAGCCGCGCCGAGGTAGGGGCCGACCAGCCCGGGCAGTCCGGACGCGGACGCCAACATGTCGGCCGGCGCCAGCAGGTTCGGCCCAGCGACCGCACCGACAGTGGTCGCCACCAGCACCGAGG
>JACCUS010000290.1 GCA_013811715.1 Nocardioidaceae bacterium | reverse complement strand
GTCATGGTGCCGTACGCCGACTTCAACCTTCTCAAGTTCCCTGACCGTGACCAGGCAATGGAGAAGATCCTGGACCTCACCATGCTCTCCGACATCTTCCCGACCGGATATCACGGGGTTTACACCGCCGGTGCGACGAGCGGGTCAACCGTGTACGTCGCGGGGGCCGGGCCTGTCGGTCTGGCGGCGGCGTACTCCGCGCACCTACTGGGCGCATCGGCAGTAATCGTGGGAGACATGAATCCGGACCGTCTGCGCCAGGCCGAAAGCTTCGGCTGCGAGACCGTGGATCTCAGCTCAAGTGCTGACCTGGCCGACATGATCGAGCAGATTCTGGGGGAGCCGGTGGTCGACGCGGCCGTCGATGCGGTTGGCTTCGAGGCGCGTGGCCACGGGGCGGACGCGGGCGAGGCACCCGCGACCGTGCTCAACGACATCATGACGATCGCCCGCGCGGGCGCATCGCTGGGCATTCCCGGCCTGTACGTCACAGGAGATCCCGGTGGGATCGACGAGAACGCCAAGATCGGCCAGATCGGGGTCAAGCTCGGCCTTGGCTGGGCCAAGTCACACGCGTTCACCACGGGGCAGTGTCCGGTGAAGCGCTACAACCGCCAGCTGATGAACATGATTCTCAGCGACAAGGCTCACATCGCCAAGGCGGTCAACGCCGTGACGATCGGCCTGGACGAGGCTCCGAGTGGGTACCAGGAGTTCGACAAGGGGGCCGCGAAGAAGTACGTGATCGATCCCCACGGCATGGTCGCCGCATAACGACGACAGGTTGGCAGGTGGCCGACGGCTACCCACGCCGTCGGCCACGGGTGCTCTGTGCCGCCAAGGCATTGTCAGGGCACCGGCGCTGAACATGGCCTCGCCATGCCCCGCATCGCGCTATCGTGAGCCGCGATGACCTACTCCGGCGACCCGCGCGTTGATGCCTACATCGATGCCCTGCCCGACTGGCAGCAGGCCATCTGTCGTGAGGTCCACGAGCTGGTGCACGCCGCTGACCACGAGGTCGTCGAGAACATCAAGTACACCAACCGCCCGTACTTCGTATTGCAGGGCAACGTGTGCGCCCTGTTGGCGGCGAGAGACCACCTCAACGTATTTCTCTACGACGGCGCCATTGTCCCTGATCCCGAGGGAATCATCACTGCCGGCCACGACAACAAGACCGCCCGAACCGTGGCCGTCCGCGAGGGCGAAACGATCAACGCGCCTGCCCTGACGGCCATGTTCAAGCACATCATTGCCAACAACCGCGCCGGCGGTTGGCGCAGGCTGAAGCGCGAAGGCAGCTAGCGCGAGACATGTCGCGCAACAGGGTTGCGCCACGGGGAGCGGTCTGCGACACTACCGCCACCTACCCCTTCGGAGAACGAAGCTCACATGCGACTTCCCCTTCGCCTCTTCTGTGCAGGTGCCTCTGTGACCCTGATCCTGGGCTTGGCCGCCGTTGCCTCGGCCGACCCCGAGGACCACCCTGACTCCCACGGCGGGCTCAACCACGACGGCCAACCGCCGGAGTCACCGCCCTTCGTCGGCCCCCAGTCCAAGGGGATGCCCTTGGTCGGGAACTCCGACAAAGACGGCACCGTCAACTCCGACTTGGCGTTCTGGGGCAACCAGGTCTTCGCAGGCAACTACGACGGCTTCCGCATCCTCGACGTCAGCGACCCCAAGAACACCGCCGTCCTGAGCGACTTCATCTGCCGAGGCCCGCAGAACGACGTCTCGGTCTACAAGGCAGGTTCCCGGCTACTGCTCTTCCAGTCGATCGACTCCGCGCAGACCAAGGAGTCCTGTGACGGCACTGTCGCCGGCAACAGCGCTGACAACCCGATCATCAGCGAGGGCGGTTCCTCGTACCGCGCGTTCGGCTTCGAGGGCATCCGGATGTTCGACGTGACCGACCCGAGCAACCCGGTGTTCCTCGACGGGATCCCCACCGCCTGCGGCTCTCACACGCACACGCTGGTGCCGAACCCAGCGGTCGGCAAGCTGCACATCTACGTGTCGTCCTACCCGCTCGGGAGTGGGCGTACCGCCCCCAGCGAGGTCGAGGCGGCCGGAGACCTGGCGTGCGTTGCCCCGCACAAGAAGATCTCCATCGTCGACGTGCCGCTGAGCGACCCGAGCGGGTGGTCGGTCCGGCAGAAGGCGCTGAGCGACGACACGACGGTCAACCGCGGCTTCCAGGCCTGCCACGACATCCAGGTCTTCATGCCGAAGAACGTCGCGATCGGGTCGTGCGCCGGCGACGCGCAGATCTGGGACATCACCGACCCTGCGAACCCCACGACCGGCAACGGCGAGGCGCACACGCACATCACCAGCCCGTCAGCTTCGGATCAGTTCGAGTTCATCCATTCCGGCGTCGTCACCTGGGACGGAAAGTACTTCGCGATCATGGACGAGACTGGCGGCGGTGGCAGTTCCGAGTGTGACGGCCCACCGGAGCCGGAGGGCAACTCTGAGCACGGCTTCTACTACTTCTACGACATGGTCGAGCCGGGCGACCCCGCGCCGCAGTTGAAGTCGCGCTACATGATCCCGCGGGCCCAGGGCACCGAGGTCTGCGTCTCGCACAACGCCAACGTCGTCCCCGTCAACGGTCGCTACCTGATGTCCGCGGCCTACTACCAGGGCGGCAACACCATCGTCGACTTCACCGACGTGTCGAAGCCGACCGAGGTGGCCTACAGCGACCTGGTCGACACCGTCGGCGCCGCGGACTCGTGGTCCAGCTACTGGTACAACAACCGCGTCTACGTCAACGGTGGACTCAACCGACGGGTCCAGACCAACCGCGGACTGGACATCTTCAACGTGATTCTTGACGGGCGGTTGAAGGCAAAGCGGTTCGCATACATGAACCCGCAGACTCAGGAAGGGTTCCAGCAACCCTGAGGCTTCCTTGGTGCGGGTCAGGGCTATGGCAGGGGCGGCTCAACTGGTCACTGTGGGGGCCAAGTAGTGAAAGATCGGCACCACGGCGCCGAGCCGACGCCATCGCATGCAAAGGAGCAGCGCATGCACCGAAGGCACCACATGCCAGCCATTCTCTTGGCGGCGACCGTTCTCGTCACAGGCGGGACGCAAGCCGTTGCACACGACGACCACGCGGGTACCTACGAGCCGAGCCCGGTGAGCCAGTCGCAGAACCTCAAGTTGATCGGGAGCGCACCGAAGACGAGCACGGTGCCGACGTACCGCAACTCTGACCTCGCCTTCTGGGGACGGACTGTCTACGCTGGAAACTACGACGGCTTCCGTACGATCGACATCAGCGACCCGGAGAACCCCGTCGTTCGCTCTGATTTCAACTGCCCGGGTGCCCAGCACGATGTGTCCGTTTACAGGGGTCTGTTGTTCACCTCCATCGACGCCCCGATCACCGGACCGGAGTGCGGATCTGCGCGCACGCCGAGCGGCGTACCCGGCTTCGAGGGCATCCGCATCTTCGACGTCAGCGACCCGAGCAACCCGCAGTATGTCGACGCTGTAGCGACCGATTGTGGATCCCACACCCACACACTCGTGCCAGATCCCGCGAACGGACGTGTTCTCTTATACGTCTCCTCGTACCCGTCGGGCGTTCTGCCGACGTCGCCATATGGGAACACCTGCTCACGTCCGCACAGCAAGATCTCCGTCGTCGAGGTTCCGTTGGCGGACCCCACAGCCGCCTCCGTCGTCAGTACGCCGCAATTCCAGCTGAACGACTACGCCGGCATTGCCGGCTTCAACGGCTGCCACGACATCAGCGTCTTCATGGAGCTTGAGCTGGCCGCGTCGGCGTGCATGAGCGAGGGGCAGATCTGGGATCTGAGCGACCTCGAGAACCCGACCACAGTCGGTCGGATCCACAACCCGAATGTCGAGTTCTGGCACAGCGCGTCCTTCACCTGGGACGGCACCACCGTGCTGTTCGGGGACGAGGCCGGCGGGGGCGTCTCACCCCGCTGCCGGACGACCGACCCCGACACACTCGGCGCGATTTGGATCTACGACGTCGCGTCGGCGACCATCAGCGACGGGGCAACGCAGCAGCCCGCCCTGAGCCACTTCAAGATTCCGCGGACCCAAGGAGATGTCGCACGCTGCACGATGCACAACTTCAACACCCTCCCGCTGGCGGACAGGTACGTCGCGGTCTCGGCGGCCTACTCCGGAGGTACGACGGTCTTCGACTTCACCGACCGGGAGAACCCCATCGAGGTGGGCCATAACGACCCGCACGGGGCCAACACATGGTCGTCGTACTGGTACAACGGCAACATCTTCACCAACGACACCGGACGCGGATTGGACGTCATGCTGCTCACGGATCAGGCACGGGCCGGTGCCAAGCGGCTGCCCTACCTGAACCCGCAGACCCAGGAGAACGTGATCGACTGACCGTCGCCGTCTGTCGGGATAGCAGCAGGTCGGTGACCTGGTGTCTTGTGCGCCATCAGGGACTCGAACCCCGAACCCGCTGA
>JACCUS010000244.1 GCA_013811715.1 Nocardioidaceae bacterium | reverse complement strand
GGGTGCCGGGTACCGGGCGGCGCTTTCGTATCATGAGTGGCCGAGGGGCCGTAGTCCAACGGTAGAGACACACGGTTTAGGTCCGTGCCAGTGTGGGTTCGACTCCCACCGGCCCTACCCGGGCAGTGCGGCGACGATGGGAGCGATCCGGCGCAACGCCTTGCCGCGATGGCTGATCGCGTCCTTCTCCTCGGGCGGCAGCTCCGCCGACGTACGGCTATCGCCCGCAGGCGCGAAGACCACGTCGTAGCCGAAACCGCCCTGTCCACGCGGCACGCGGGTGATCCGGCCGCGCATCACGCCGAAGACCACGTCTTCTCCACCATCCGGGTGGCAGAGCGCCACCGCACATCTGAACTCGGCCCCGCGTCGCTCGTCAGGGGTGTCGCGCAGCTGTTGAAGCAGCAGCTCGTTGTTGCGGTCGTCGGACCTCGGGGCTCCGCTCCAGCGTGCGGACAGCACGCCCGGCATCCCGCTCAGCGCGTCCACGCACAGCCCGCTGTCGTCGGCCAGCGCCGGCAGCCCCGTCGTCTGTGTGGCGGCTCTCGCCTTGATGAGCGCGTTGCCGTCGAAGGTGGGCTCGGTCTCGGGCGGTTCGTCGTACGGCGGGACGTCGTCCAGGCCGAGCACCTCGACGTCGGGGGCGACCTCGTGGAGGATGCGGCGCATCTCGTCGAGCTTCTTGGCGTTGCGGGAGGCCAGCAGGACGCGCGTCATGCCTCGGTCACGTCTCGAGCGCCTGCTGCTGGATCTTGGAGAGATCCGCACAGCCGGCGGCCGCCAGGTCGAGCATGGCGTCGAGCATCGCCCGGTCGAAGGCGCCGGCCTCGGCAGTGCCCTGCACCTCGACGAAGCTGCCTGCCCCCGTCATCACGACGTTCATGTCGGTGTCGGCGCGCACATCTTCCTCGTACGGCAGGTCGAGGCACGGCTGGCCGTCGACGATCCCTACCGAGACCGCGGCGACGGAGCCGGTGAGAGGTTCGCCGGACAAGGCCCCCTTGCCCCGCAGGTGTGTGACGGCGTCGGCCAGCGCGACGTACGCGCCGGTGATCGCGGCGGTGCGGGTGCCGCCGTCTGCCTGCAACACGTCGCAGTCGAGGACGATCGTGTTCTCCCGGAGCGCCTTGTAGTCGATGACCGCGCGAAGCGACCGCCCGATGAGGCGGGAGATCTCGTGGGTGCGGCCGCCGATCCGGCCCTTGACCGACTCCCGGTCGGTGCGGGTGTGGGTCGAGCTCGGCAGCATGGAGTACTCCGCCGTCACCCAGCCGAGCCCGCTGTCCTTGCGCCAGCGCGGCACGCCCTTGCTGGCGCTTGCGGCACACAGCACACGAGTGCGCCCGAACTCCACCAGGACCGATCCGGCGGCGTGGTCGAGCCAGTTCCGGGTGATCGTGACCGGGCGGAGTTCGTCGTCGCGTCGGGCGTCTGCTCGCGTCATGGTGTGACCTTATCGTCGCCGACGGGCCGGCCGGGCCGTGCACCACTACAGTCATCGGGTATGACGTTCTCGATCGCGGCACGGTCCGGTGATGGCACGGAGTGGGGGGTGGCGGTCGCCTCGAAGTTCTTGGGCGTCGGCGCCTTCGTCCCGGCGGCTCGGGCCGGGATCGGGGCGCTCGCCACGCAGGCCCACGTGAACACGACGTACAAACCGCGTGGCCTGCATCAGCTCCGGGCAGGGCACACCGCCCAGCAGACCCTGGAGGCGCTGCTGGCCGCTGACGCCGACCGCGACCAGCGACAGGTGGGCATCATCGACGTCCTGGGAAGCGCGGCCACCTTCACCGGCGGCGACTGCTACGACTGGGCCGGCGGGATGGCCGAGGACGACGTCGCCATCCAGGGCAACGTGCTCGTCGGGCCGCAGGTCGTCAGCGCCATGGCGGCCGCGTGGCACGAGTCAGCCTCGGACGCGCCGTTGACCGAGCGGCTGCTGGCGGTGCTGACCGCCGGGGACGATGCCGGCGGCGACAAGCGCGGTCGCCAGTCGGCGGCGCTGCTGGTGGTCAAGGAGGCGGGTGGGTACGCCGGCCTGGACGACGTACTCGCCGATCTGCGGGTCGACGACCACCCACGCCCGTGTGCTGAGCTGGCCCGCCTGCTGGAGCTGCACACCCTCTACTTCGGCCAGCCGGCCGAGGAGGACAAGCTGCCCCTTGACGACGCCCTGCGCGTCGAGACCGACGACCTGGCGAGACGGCTTGGGCATGCCGACCTCGACGAGTGGGTCGGCACCGAGAACTTCGAGAACCGCGTCTGGCCCGACACCATCGACCGCGCCGTGCTCGACATCCTTCGCGCCCAAGCCGCCCGCGGCCCTAACGGCTGAAGACACCCCCGAGATGCTCCGCCAAGCTTCGGCCACAAGCGGCCAGGCGCGGACTCGCGGCTAGACGTCGAGGGTGCGGCCCGGCAGGGCCAGGCTCGTCTCGCCGCCGAAGTGCGGCTGCGCCTCGGCGAGGATCGTCTCGCGATCGTGCCAGGGTGGGACGTGTGTCAGCAGCAGCCGGCCGACGCCCGCGCGCTCGGCGACCTGAGCGGCCTCCTTGCCGGTGAGATGCAGGTTCGGCGGGTTTCCCGGCTCGTCCACGAACGACGCCTCGGCGAGCAGCACGTCACAGCCCTTGGCCAGCTGCTCCAGCGACGTACACGGGCCGGTGTCTCCGGAGTAGACCAGCGTGCGGTCACCGTGGCTCACCCGGATGGCGTAGGCCGTGCCCGGGTGGTCGACCCGGGTGACCGAGACCTCGAACGGCCCGATCTCGAACGGCCCCTCGGGGTAGGTGTGGAAGTCGAACGCCTGCGACATACCGGATCGCTCGTCGAGGCCATAGGCGGCGGCGATGCGGTCGGCGGTGCCGGCCGGGCCGTGGACCCGCAAGGGCCCCATCGGGCCACCCGGGTGGTAGCGGCACACGACGAACAGGCCGCACAGGTCGAGGCAGTGGTCGGCGTGCAGGTGTGTCAGGGCGACCGCGTCGATCGACTCGAGCTCGACGTGCCGCTGCAGTGGCCCAAGGGCGCCGCTGCCCAGGTCGAGCAGCAGCCGGTAGGTCCGGTCGTCGTACGGCGCCTCGAGCAGGTAGCACGAGGCGGCCGAGTCCGGGCCGGGAAAGGAGCCGGAGCAGCCGACAACCGTCAGCCTCATGCGCCGACCCACGCGAACTGGTCGACGGAGTCGAGCTCGGGGCCGAGGAACCGGTGTCCGATCTCCTTGAACTCACTCGGCTGGCCGGTGGTCAAGAAGCGGTGCACCGGCTCGGGCAGTTGCGCCGGCCGCTCGAGGCCCTCGCGCACGAGCAGCGCATAGACGTCTTTGGCGGTCTCCTCCGCACTCGACACCAGGGTCACCTCGTCGCCGAGCACGTAGGAGATGACGCCGGTGAGCAGCGGGTAGTGGGTGCAGCCGAGGATCAGCGTGTCCACACCGTGCTCGACGAGCGGATCGAGGTACTCGTGCGCCACCTCGGTCAGCTCCGGCCCGCTGGTGACGCCGCGTTCGACGAACTCCACGAACCGCGGGCACGCCTGGGTGGTCAACCTGACCTGGGGGGCGGCGGCGAAGGCGTCGTCGTACGCCATCGACTGCTTGGTGGCGGCGGTGCAGATGACGCCGACCTGGCCGTTGCGGGTGGCGGCCACGGCGCGGCGCGTGGCGGGGAAGATCACCTCGACAACCGGCACGGGATAGCGCTCGCGGGCGTCGCGGAGCATCGCGGCACTGGCCGAGTTGCAGGCGATGACCAGCGCCTTGACGCCCTTGCCGACGAGGTGGTCGAGGCATTCGAGGGCGTACTCGCGGACTTCGCCGATGGGCTTGGGCCCGTACGGCTGGCGTGCGGTGTCGCCGAGGTAGATGACGGGCTCGTGCGGCAGCTGGTCGAGCAGTGACCGGGCGACGGTGAGCCCCCCGAAGCCGGAGTCGAAGATGCCGATGGGTGCGTCTGCCACCCTCGACACAGTACGGCGGCGAGGGTGCTGCCGCTGCAATCTGCGAGCAACGCCACACGCAATCCTGGCGCGACGATCCGACGGGCGTGACTGCACGAGACAATGGGCGGCGGTTTCGGCCAGAGTGAGGGGTATGACGACGGTGTATCTGGTCCGACATGGCGAGCCCGACTACGAGCCGGTCAACTCGCGCGGCTGGCCGGGCGCGGCCGCCGACCTGTCGCACTTGACGCCGCTGGGCATCCGGCAGTCGGAGGCAGCCGCCGACGAGCTTGCCGAGTGCGGCGCCGGCTACCTGGTGTCGTCACCGATGACCAGGGCATTGCACACCGCGACGGTCATCGGGCACCGTTTGGCTCTACCGGTGCGGGTCGAGTTCGAGCTGCGCGAGTGGCTGTGCGACGACACGTTCCGGTGGACCAGCTTTGCCGAGGTGTTGGCGGCCTACGACGAGCTGAACGAGTGCGGCGGTGAGTGGCCGCCGGGTGAGTCACGGCGGTGGGAGCCGCTCTCCGCCGTACGAGATCGAACCATGGGCGCGCTGCGCCGCCATGCCGTACAGGCCGACGGGCCGTTCATCGCCGTCTGCCACGCCGTGGTGATCCGGTCCCTCACCGGCGAGGAGTCGCCTCCGCTCGGCACCGTCCGCCCGCATCGGCTCGGTTAGTGCGCGGCCCAGCGGACACGGTCAGGCCTCATCAAAGGGGAGCGTCGGATGCGGTGGCGCGTGCATCGGGTCGACGCCGTCGAAGAGAGAGCTCACCGACTCACCGGCGTGCACGCGAGAGATCGCCTCGGCGAAGAGCCCGGAGACCGAGCGCACCCGTAGGCCGTCCCAGTGCGCCGGGGCCGGCACGGTGTCGGTGGTGACGACCTCGCTGATCATCGGGTGGTCGCGCATCCGGTCCACCGCCTTGCCGACGAAGAGCCCGTGGGTGCAGGCGACCGCCACCTCGGTGCACCCGAGGTCCTTCAGCTTGTCGAGCAGCTCGACGATCGAGCCCCCAGTGGCGATCTCGTCGTCGAGGATGATGACCCGCTTGCCAGACACGTCTCCGACGATCGCGTGGATCACGACCGAGTCGTCGGCCAGGCGCTGCTTGTTGCCAGCCGCCACCGGCAGCCCGAGCAGTCTGGCGAACTGGGTGGCGGACTTCGCGTTTCCGAGGTCAGGAGAGACGACGATGGAGTCGCTCAGGTCGTTGGCGCGGAAATGGTCCGCCAGCACACCCAGGGCCGTGAGGTGGTCGACGGGGACCGAGAAGAAGCCGTGCACCTGCGGCGCGTGCAGAGTCATGGTCAAGATCCGGTCGACGCCGGCGGCGAGCAGCATGTCGGCGACGAGGCGGCCGCCCAGGGACATCCGCGAGGCATCCTTCTTGTCCGACCGGGCGTAGGCGTAGAAAGGGATGACCGCGGTGATCTGCGCGGCCGAGGCACCCTTGGCCGCGTCGATCATCAGCAGCAGCTCCATGAGGTGCTCCTGCGTCGGCGGCACGAGCGGCTGGACGATGTAGACGTCGCGCTGGCGGCAGTTGGCCTGCAGCTGCACCTGGAGGCAGTCGTTGGAGAAGCGGGTGACCTCGACGGGGGAGAGCCGGACGCCGAGGGAGTCGCAGATGGCCCGGGCGAGCCCGCGATGGGCGTTCCCGCTGAAGACGACGATCTCGCGCACGGCACCCTCTGACGTCGAGCCGGCCAGTTCGATTGCAGCCTACCCCGCTCAGGCCCAGAGCTGGCCTTCGAGGCGGTCCTCGGCTTCGTCGAGGGTGCCCTCGTAGGCGCCGGTCGAGAGGTACTTCCAGCCGCCGTCGGCGACGACGAAGGCGATGTCGGCCGACTCCCCGGCGCGCACGCACTTCGCGGCCTGCGCGAGCGCCGCGTGCAGGATCGCGCCGGTCGAGATGCCGGCGAAGATGCCCTCCTCCTCCAGCAGTTCGCGGGTGCGTCGAACGGCGTCACGCGGCCCGACCGAGAATCGCGAGTCGATGAGCGAGTCGTCGTACAGCTCCGGCACGAAGCCCTCGTCGAGGTTGCGCAGGCCGTAGACCAGCTCGCCGTACCGCGGCTCGGCCGCCACGATCCGCACGTCCGGCTTGGTTTCGCGGAAGAACCGGCCGGCCCCCATCAGCGTCCCTGTCGTGCCGAGTCCGGCGACGAAGTGCGTCACCGTCGGCAGGTCGGCCAGGATCTCCGGCCCGGTGCCCTCGTAGTGCGCGAGCGCGTTCGCGGGGTTGCCGTACTGGTAGAGCATCACCCAGTCGGGGTGCTCCTCGGCGACCCTCTTGGCGACCCGGACCGCCTCGTTCGAGCCCCCAGCCGCGGGCGAGGTGACGATCTCCGCACCCCACATCGCGAGCAGCTGGCGGCGCTCGACCGAGGTGTTCTCGGGCATGACGCACACCAGCCGGTAGCCGCGGAGCCTGGCCGCCATCGCCAGCGAGATGCCGGTGTTGCCCGACGTGGGCTCCAGCAGGGTGGCGTTCGGTTGTAGCCTGCCGGTCTTCTCGGCCTCGACAAGCATCGCCAGCGCGACCCGGTCCTTGACCGAGCCCGTCGGGTTGCGGTCCTCGAGCTTCGCCCACAGTCGTACGTCGTCCGACGGCGACAATCGGGGCAGCCCGACAAGCGGGGTGCCGCCGACAGAGTCGAGCAGCGAGTCGAATTTCATCGCGCAGTGCGTCTACCGGCCACCAGCAACGGCCGGGAGGACGACCAGGACGTCGCCGTCACCGACCGCGGTGTCGAGGCCGTCCAGGAATCGGACGTCCTCGTCGTTGAGGTACACGTTGATGAACCGCCGGAGGTCGGCGTCCTGGACCAGCCGGTCCTTGATGCCTGGGTGGTCGGACTCGACGCTCTCGATGACCTCGGCAAGGGTGCCGCCGCTGCCGTGCACGATCTTGGCGCCTCCTGTGTAGGTGCGCAGGATCGTCGGGACCCGGACTTCAACCGCCATGGGGGATGACCTCGACTTCTTCTTCGGTGACGACACCGTCAACAATCCTGAACGACCGAAATTCCACCTGACCCTCGACGTCCGCGCCGTCCCGGGTGGACACCAGGACATAGTGGGCTTTGGGCTCCATCGCCAGGTCCATGTCGGTGCGGGAGGGGTAGGCCTCTGAGGCGGTGTGCGAGTGGTAGATGACAACCGGCTCCTCGTCTCGCTCGTCGAGCTCGCGGTACAGCCGGAACAGGTCGGTCGAGTCGAACTCGTAGAACGTCTGCGACCGGGCCGCGTTGAGCATCGGCACGAACCGCCGCGGATCGTCGGACCCCTCCCGTCCCGCGACGATGCCGCACGCCTCGTCTGGGTGGTCGCGGCGGGCATGGGCCACGATCTCGTCGTAGACGTCTTGACCAATGTTCAGCACGGACCAAGCGTAGACGCCCGGCAAGGCGCGTCCCGGCCCTCGCCCCGCCGGCTCCCGTTGCGGCGGTGCATCTGTGACCCCTCGGCGGTGCGTTTGCGACCCCTCGGCGGATCAGTCAGCGGCGTACGGCGTCGAGGAGCGACTCGAGCAGATAGCCGAGCCAGTGGTAGATCTCGTACACCGGCAGCCGCTCGTCGTCCTCGGGCAACGCATCCCAGGGCTCGTCGTCGTCAGCGGTCACGCCGAGCCGCTCCGCCAACGTCAGCCGCAGGTCGGTCAGGCAGCGCAGCCAGGCGCGCGCCTGCTCACGGTCGAGCTCGAACTCGACATCGGCCTCGAGCGCACCCCCACCCCCATCGCCGGCGTCGCCGAGCACCCCCAGCGTCGTCAGCACGACGGTGGCGTCTCCGACCTTCGACTCGCGCAGGCCGCGCTCTGTGAAGCGGCGGAACTCAGCGGCCGCCTCGTCGTCGTCTCGATGCGCGTCGGGCAGCAACCGTCGCAGGGCCGGGTCCTCCGGCGCCTCGCTCGGCCCCTCGAAGTCGAGCATCGCCTCGAGCGGATCGGTCCCGGTGCGGATCGTCGGCTCGCCGTCCCTCAGCAGCTCGATGAGCTGACGGGTCAGGTTGGCGAGCAGGCCGGCGGCGTACGGCGGAAGCTCGACGTGCACCCCACCCTTGCGACGGGACCGGAAGTGGCTCATGCGTCGCTCTTCTGCAACGTCGCCCACAGCCCGTAGGAGTGCATCGCCTGCACGTCGCGCTCCATCTCCTCGCGGCTGCCGGTCGCCACCACGGCCCTCCCCTCGTTGTGCACCTGCATCATCAGCCGCTGCGCCTTGGACCGGGAGTAGTGGAAGTAGTCGGTGAAGACGAAGGTGACGTACGACATCAGGTTGACGGGGTCGTCCCAGACCAGGGTGATCCAGGGCGGCTCGAGCTGCACGACCTCGTCGGTGTCGGTGCGCTCGACGGTGCCGGCGTCGGGTGTCGCAGTCACGGCCGCCATTCTCGCCTAGTCTGAGCCTGTGCGTTCAACCGGCTTGCTGACCGACCAGTACGAGCTCACCATGCTGCAAGCGGCGCTGAAGTCGGGCGCCGCTCACCGACGCAGCGTCTTCGAGCTGTTCGGCCGCCGCCTCCCGGGTGGACGTCGGTACGGCGTCGTGGCCGGCACCGGCCGCACCCTCGACGCGGTGGAGTCGTTTCGCTTCGACGATGACGACCTGGCGTTTCTCGCCGACAACGACGTGGTCGACGAGGTGGCACTGGAGTGGTTGTCGTCGTACCGCTTCACCGGTGACATCTGGGGTTACGGCGAAGGCGACGCCTACTTCCCGGGAAGCCCGCTGTTGGTGGTGGAGTCCACGTTCGCCGAGTCGGTGGTGCTCGAGACGCTGCTGTTGTCGATCCTCAACCACGACTCGGCAGTCGCGTCAGCGGCGTCGCGGATGACCGGCGCCGCCGAGAAGCGCCCGTGCATCGAGATGGGCTCGCGGCGCACCCATGAGTGGTCGGCGGTGGCGGCCGCGCGGGCGGCCTACATCGCCGGCTTCGAGGCGACGTCGAACCTGCAGGCCGGTCGCGACTACGGCATCCCGACGACCGGGACAGCGGCGCACTCGTTCACGCTGCTGCACGACACCGAACGCGACGCGTTCCGCGCCCAGGTGGACTCGATGGGCACCGGCACCACCCTGCTCGTGGACACCTTCGACGTGGAGGAGGCGGTCAGGGTCGGG
>JACCUS010000243.1 GCA_013811715.1 Nocardioidaceae bacterium | reverse complement strand
GGTGCGCGCCGACAAGGACCGCGAGGCCGGCGCCGGCTACGACGGTTCGTGGGTCGCACACCCAGACCTGGTCCCGATCTGCGAGCGGGCCTTCGCTGCCGTCCTCGGCAGCAAACCCAACCAGCTGGACCAACAACGCGAGGTGTCCATCGGTGCCGCCGAGCTGCTCGACGTCTCATCGACCGCCGGCGAGGTCACCGAGGCCGGCGTGCGGAGCAACGTCTCGGTGGCGGTCCGCTACCTGATGTCGTGGCTGTCCGGCACCGGAGCCGCGGCGATCGACAACCTGATGGAGGACGCCGCCACCGCTGAGATCTCGCGCAGCCAGCTCTGGCAGTGGACGCACGCGGGAACCACAACGGCCGGAGGGACGGCTATCACCGCCGCCTATGTGCGGACCGTCGTCGAGGAGGTGTATGCCGAACTTGTCATCGCGCTCGTTGACCAACCGGACGTCATGGAGGCGCTCGACCATGCCCGCGCGCTGTTCGAACGCGTGGCACTCGATGGCGACTTCGTCGAGTTCCTGACGCTGCCGGCCTACGACGAGTACGTCGAGTGACCTCGCCAACCCCCGCGCGCCGTCTCGGCGAGGACGACCTCGCTGACCTCGACGCGATCGTCGCGCCTGCCGACGAACGGATGGCCAGGCTCTACCCGGGCGACGACGGTCGACGCCAACCCGTCCACACCGTGTACGTGCCGGCGGACCAGGTCACCGCAGACATCACCCTCCGTTGGGGCGCCGAGGCGCGGGCATCGCTCGACCAGCACGCCCCGACCCCGCAGGCGTTCGCCGACGCGCTCGGACTGCCGGTCCACATGGACGGCTACGCGCTGGCCAAGGACGGGGTCTGGAACTCGGTGCTGCACAAGCTCGAGACCGAGCCCATCGAGGATCTCCGCATCGACCTCGAGGACGGCTACGGCAGCCGTGAAGACGAGGTCGAGGACCACGACGTGGTGGCCGCCGCCCGCGCCCTGGTCGAGGCCGCAGCGCACGGAGTCGCTCCGCCGTACTGCGGGATCCGGTTCAAGTCGTTCGACCCGGCGACCCGGCGACGAGGGCTGCGCACCCTCGACCTGTTCCTCGGCACGCTTCTGGAAGCCGGCGACCTGCCCGACGGATGGGTGGTCACGCTGCCGAAGGTCACGTCGGTCGAGCAGGTGCACGCGATGGTCGAGGCCTGCATGCGACTCGAGTCGGCCTACGGTCTGCCCGAGCGCCGGCTCCGATTCGAGGTGCAGGTCGAGACCACGCAGTCCATCCTTGGGTCCGACGGCGGCGCGCTGGTGGCCCGCCTGGTCCACGAGAGCGACGGGCGGTGCACCGGCCTGCACTTCGGCACTTACGACTACACCGCCGCCCTCGGCATCAGCGCCGCCCACCAGGCGATGGACCATCCGGCCGCCGAGCACGCGAAGAACGTGATGGCGCTCGCAGCGGCAGGCACCGGCGTACGGCTTTCCGACGGGTCGAGCAACATGCTGCCGGTCGGCTCGTCGCAGGTCGTCCACCGCGCCTGGGCTGAGCACTCTCGACTCGTCCGACGCTCGCTGGAACGTGGCTTGTACCAGGGTTGGGACCTGCATCCGGCGCAGCTCCCGACGCGGTTCGCTGCGTCGTACCTCTTCTTCTGCAACGACATCTACCTCATCTGTGCTCGCCTCAAGGTCTTTCTGGCCGCCCCAGGCTGGTCGTCCCATGGCGCGGGGCTCCGTCATTACCTGGACGAGCCGGCGACGGCCCAGGCGCTTGCAGGCTTCGTGCGTCGAGGAGTGCACTGCGGCGCCGTCCCCGCTGACCTGGTCGAGGAGCTGGTCGGCACCGACCTCGCGACGCTCGACCGGCTGGCGTCGCGCTGGCTCGGCTGATCGGCACACCACTAGGCTCGCGGGCCGAGGAGAGGAGGAGGTATGAACCAGCAGGACGCGACGGCGGACGTGGTGTTCCGTGGCCACGCGGTTCTCGGCGGCGAGCTTGTCCGCGCCAGTGTCGGTGTGCGCGACGGCACGATCGTCTGGGCAGAGCCTGACTCGGCGCCGGTCGACAGACAGTTGCGGTCGAGCGCCGGGACCGGCGGGCGCGGCGGAGCCGGTCTGGTCGAGTTGGGCGACGAAGAGGTACTGCTGCCCGGCCTCGTCGACACGCACGTCCATGTCAACGAGCCGGGCCGCACCGAGTG
>JACCUS010000239.1 GCA_013811715.1 Nocardioidaceae bacterium | reverse complement strand
CTTCGGGGCTGCCTGCGGTGGCTCCGCTGGGCAGCATGCTGGGTTGGTAGTCGTGGTGGCTGGCTCGGTAGATGGCGAAGCCCCAGATGCTGGCCGAACCGCCGTAGCGCAACCGGCACAGCGGTAGCTGTTGACCATCGGCGAGGGTGCCGGTGACGTAGGCAAAGCTGGCCCGGTGCGCGACGTCGACGCTGGTCAGTTGCGGCCAGCGTTCCCGGGCCCGGTCGGAGAGCTTGTAGGCCAGCGAGGATTTGGTGGATTCGGGGACCTTCGGCATGCCACCCATCGTGGACCGGGGAGGGACCTGGCGTGCGGTCGGCTCGGCGTGTCGGCTCGGAACTGAGGCGGCGCCGCGGGACAACGGTGTCATGACCATGACCTCTTCCCCGGTCCTGATCACCCTCACCGACCTCGACCGCGCGGAGCTGGATGCCTTGGCCCGCGCACGTAAGGCGCCGCTGCGGATGGTGCAGCGGGCCTGGATCGTGTTGGCCGCCGCCGACGGCCAGTACAACGCTCAGATCGCGCGGGACCTGGGTCTGCATGTCGACACTGTGCGGACCTGGCGCGGCAGGTTCGCCAGCGACGGGATGAAGGGGCTGGCCGACCGGCCCCGCTCCGACGGCCACCGGTGTTCGCTGCCACCGTGGTGGCCGGGGTCAAGGCGCTGGCCTGTTCGTTGCCCGCCGAGCACGGGCTGCCGCTGTCACGGTGGTCGTGTCAGGACCTTGCCCGCGAAGCCGTCGCCCGCGGCATCACCGCGGCGGTGTCCGGGTCGACGGGTGCGCCGGTGGCTGGACGCCGATGCGATCAAGCCATGGCTGCACCGGTCCTGGATCTTCCCCCGCGCCCCGGACTTCGCGGTCAAGGCCGAACGGGTACTCGACCTGTACGAGCGCGTCTGGGAAGGCCGGCGGCTGCGACCCGACGGGTACGTCATCAGCGCCGATGAGAAGTCCCAACTCCAAGCGCTGCGGCGCCGCCACGACGATCTGCCGACAGGACCGGAACGGACCCGCCGGGTCGAGTTCGAGTACTCCAGATGCGGCACCCTGGCCTACCTGGCCGCGCTGGATGTCCATCACGCCACCGTGATCGGCCGGTGCGCCCCGACCACCGGGATCGTCCCTTTCGGCGACCTCGTCGAGCAGGTCATGACACGGGAGCCCTACGCCTCGGCACGGCGGGTGTTCTGGGTCGTGGACAACGGCTCCTCACACGCCGGGCAGGCATCGGTCGAGCGGATACGTGAGGCCTGGCCCACCGCCGTGCTCGTTCACCTCCCGATCCACGCGTCGTGGCTCAACCAGATCGAGATCTACTTCTCCATCGTGCAACGCAAAGTCATCAAGCCCGGCAACTTCGCCGATCTCACCGCCCTCGAACATCGGCTGCTCGGCTTCGAGGCCCGCTACAACGCCACTGCCAGCCCGTTCAACTGGCGCTACACCAAGGCCGACCTCAACGCCTACCTCGAGCGGCTGGCCACTCACGAGCCACTCAGCCCAGCAGCCTGACCCCCCGAAGGACTAACGCCGATGACCACTAGTCGTGTTTGCCGCGGGCGCGCACCCGCGCGCGGTCGCGCGCCTTCAGCACCGCTCCGACGGCCTTGGCGGCGACCGGGTTCTTGTCCGCGAGGTTGGCGGCCTGCCGCTGGCTGCGAAAGACGGCGCCCCGGGCCTTGCTGGCGATGTTCGGCTTGCGCTTGTCGGCCTCCACCACGTGTTTCTTGCGCATCCACCAGGAGGTGGCGTACGTCTCTGCCAGCATCGCCAAGGCGTCCAACGAGGCCTCGAGCAACTCCTCAGACGTCGCGTCGTCCGGCCGTCGTCCACCGTCGGTGAAGGTCACCCGCAGCTCGTCGAGATCACCGACCACCGAGTAGCCCCGCGCCTCGACGGCGTCGATCATCTCCTCGGCCTTGGCGCTGAGCCAGACCACCTCCTCCTCGGGGAGGCTGAACCGCTTCGTCTCGGTGCGCTGGGCGAACATTGGGACCAGGGTGTTCTTGACGGCCTTGTCGTGCTCGCGTTGGTTGAGCCGCCCGGCGAGCCGCTCGTTGACCCGGCGCAGCACCTCGGTCGCAGCCACCCCGACGGTCTCGTTGGCCC
>JACCUS010000233.1 GCA_013811715.1 Nocardioidaceae bacterium | reverse complement strand
CGGTCGACCCGTTGAAGGAACAACCCCTCACACGACCCGCATTGCGCCACGGAGACCCCTCCGCGCACGTGTGAGGTCATGTCGGACTGGCACTGTGGGCAGGTCATGGCGTCCATGGCTCCACGTTAGTCGCTCGCTGCTGCCCCCGTGTCGAA
Source organism: Nocardioidaceae bacterium (assembly GCA_013811715.1). Lineage (GTDB taxonomy): Bacteria > Actinomycetota > Actinomycetes > Propionibacteriales > Nocardioidaceae > JACCUS01. Next base: position 3,175 of record JACCUS010000233.1, on the reverse strand, counting down.
TGCCCTAGCACGAATCGGCTGTGGATTGCCAGCACCTTCCACAGCCCTGATGAGGCACCGTGTGGCCATGAAAGCTCCTCGTCGTCTGCCGCGGCTGCGCGACCCGCAGCAGGCAGCACATCACCTCGCCGACATCGTCAACCCGCGCTTCTATGCCAGGCACACTTTGCTCGTCGTCTTGTGCGGTCCGGGATCGGAGCCCACCCACCACCTCGAGGTCGTGGAGTGCCCCGACGATCCCACGCCAAGCTCCTGCGCCGACGTGCTCGATAACATCTTGACCATGGTCCTCGACGACCCGGCCACATCGCCGACGACCGGGCTGGCCTTGGCGATCACCCGGCCGGGAAGCGAGCAGGTCCAACCGCTCGACCGGGTCTGGTTCCGTGCTCTGCACCGGGTCTGCCACACGCGCGGCCTCCTCGCTCACGGCGTGTACGTCGTTGGCAGCCACGGCGCCCGGGCCATCCACATCGACGACGCCGCCTAGCTAGCCGACTTGTCAGAATCCCAGCGGGCTATAGCCCCCTCACGTTCTGACAAGTCGGCAGCCATACTTCGTGACGTGGACTGGCTTCGGCGAGCAGCGGACTACCCGTTCTTCGACAACGACGGTTACCCGGTCGCGTTCGCTCATCGCGGCGGGGCGCTGACCGGTTCCAACCTCGGGCTGGAGAACTCGATGGTCGCGTTCCAGGCCGCCGTCGACCTCGGCTACCGGTACGTCGAGACCGATGTTCACGCCACCAGCGACGGCGTGGTCCTTGCCTTCCACGACGCCGTCCTCGACCGAGTCACCGACAGATCCGGCGCGGTCATGGAGCAGCCGTACGCCGACGTGCGCGAGGCCAGGATCGACGGCCGCGAGCCGATCCCGTTGCTAAGCGATCTGTTGACGACCTGGCCCGACCTTCGAGTCAACGTCGACGCCAAGTCCGCCCGGGCGGTGGCACCGCTGGCCAAGGTCATCGCCGACCATGGCGCCTGGGACCGGGTGTGCGTCGCGTCGTTCTCGCCGCGGCGGATCCGCCAACTGCGTTCGCTGCTGGGAGTGCGGGTCGCCTGCTCGTACGCATCGTGGGGGGTGGCGGCACTGCGGCTGCTGCCCGGCCACCGGGCGCGCCTCCTCGCCACCGGTCGCGTCGCACAGGCGGCCCAAGTGCCGGTGCGGCACGGAGGGATCGAGATCGTCACGCAGAGCTTCGTCGAGGACGCCCATCGCCTCGGGAAGCACGTTCATGTCTGGACGATCGACTCACCCGAGGAGATGAGTCGGCTGCTGGATCTCGGCGTCGATGGGATCATGACTGATCGCATCGACCTGCTCCGCGACGTCTACCGGGCGCGCGCCGTCTGGAGGGAATGACCGATGACGACTGAGGCGAGCTCGCCCGGCCCGCTCGCCGTCCCCTCGGGCGTCGAGCGGCTGAAAGAGCAGAGGGCCTGGTACTGGTACGACTGGGCGAACTCCGGCTACGTCACGACCGTCGCAACGGTGCTGTTCGCGCCGTACCTGACCTCGGTGGCGGAGACCGCGGCCTGTGGCTCGGCCGGGACCGACGACGTCCCCTGCAGGACGGACCTCAGCCTCCTGGGGCTGGCCATCGCACCCGGATCGCTGGTGTTCTACGTCATCACGCTCGCGACAGTCTGCTCAGCGCTCGTGCTGCCGGTCGTCGGCGCCATGGCCGACCGGTCCTCGCGCAAGAAGCACATCATGGCGGGCTTCGCCTGGACCGGCAGCCTGGCAGCGGCCTGCATGTTCTTCGTCCAGGACGGCAACTGGGCTCTCGGAGCCGGCCTGCTGTTCGTCACCGCCATCAGCCTGGGCGCCAGCCTGGTCGTCTACAACGCGATCCTGTGCCAGATCGCCCTGCCCGACGAGCGCGACCGGGTGTCCTCGCGCGGGTGGGCGCTGGGTTACCTCGGCGGCGGTTTGCTGCTCGCGGTCAATCTCGGCGTGGTCACCATGCACGACTCGCTTGGGCTCGACCAGGGCACCGCCGTGCGCATCTCCTTGGCCACGGCCGGGATCTGGTGGGCAGCGTTCACGATCATCCCGTTCCGTGGCCTGCGGAACCGACCGGCCGTGAACACCGAGCCCGCGACCGGGGGTGTCGTCCGGCAGAGCTTCGGACAGCTGTGGACGACGCTGAGGGACATGCGCGCATATCCCATGACGCTGCTGTTCCTCGTCGCATACCTCTTCTACAACGACGGGATCCAGACAGTCATCGTGTCTGCCTCCACCTACGGTGAGAAGGAGCTCGGCTTCGAGACGTCAGTCCTGATCGCGACCATCCTGCTCGTCCAGTTCGTCGCCTTCACCGGCGCGCTGCTGTTCGGTCGGATCGCCCGAACTCAGGGCAGCAAGAAGACCATCATCGGCGGACTGACGGTCTGGATGGCCGTGGTGGTGATCGCCTACTTCCTCCCCGACGGGCGGCTGCTTCCCTTCCTTGCCATGGCCGTGCTCATCGGGATCGTGCTAGGTGGCACGCAGGCGCTCTCGCGGTCGCTGTTCAGCCAGCTCGTGCCACGCGGTCGCGAAGCCGAGTACTTCAGCCTCTACGAGGCCACGGAGCGAGGAACCAGCTGGCTCGGAACGCTGGTCTTCGGACTGGTGTTTCAGCTGACCGACTCCTACCGGCCCGCCATCGTCGCGCTGATCGTCTTCTTCGCGGTCGGACTCGGAGTGCTGTGGCGGGTCGACACTCGGCGCGGCATCGCCGAGGCGGGCAACCAGGCCCCAGCCGTCGTGTGAGCAAGGCTCGACCGGCCTAGGCGAGCCGTCGACAGCCAGCACGTCCGCAGACCCCAGGCACAACACTTAGCCCGCTCATGTCCGTGTCTCAGCCGAATCTCAGGTGACTTCGGCATCATTGGCAGCGGGAATTATTGACCGTGAAGAGGCGTTGTTTCCTTCATAGCCGCCGGTGTGAGGGACGGCTGTGCGGGGTACAGATACGACCATCAACGAGCCAACGACACCATCGGGGAGTCCACCATGTCAGAGCGAGCAACCCTGCGAGGGTCACGCCTCGGCGGCACGAGTTTCGAGGACGAGAGCGGCATCGAGTTCGCACCCCGTCAGCGCGTCAGCTACGACTGCGCCAACGGGCACGAGTTCGAGATCCCGATGGCCGAGGACGCCGACATCCCCTTCACCTGGGAG
>JACCUS010000221.1 GCA_013811715.1 Nocardioidaceae bacterium | reverse complement strand
TGACGCGCCGCGGCCAGGATCTCTTCTTCCTCTTTCTCGGACAGGTCGGTGTCGTGGTGGGCGCCGAGGTAGGCGTCGATCACCCGCTGGTCGCCCATCACCGCGTCGGGTGGACCCTCCGCGATGATCTGGCCCTGCGCCATCACGATGACCCAGTCGGCGATGTCGCGCACCACGTCCATGTCGTGCTCGACGAAGAGCACAGTCATGCCGTCCTCCCGAAGGGACTTCACGTGGGAGAGCAGGGACTGCTTGAGGGCGGGGTTGACCCCCGACATCGGCTCGTCGAGCATGACCAGCTCGGGCGCGACCATCAAGGCACGTGCCATCTCGAGCAGCTTGCTCTGGCCACCGGAGAGCGATCCGGCGAAGTCGCCGCGCTTCTGGTCCAGCTGGAACCGCTCCAGCAGGTCATCGGCGCGCCTGGTGATGCTGGACTCCTGGGAACCCCACAGCCAAGGCAACACGGCCGTCCAGATGCGTTCGCCCTTCTGGCCGGTTGCTCCGAGCCGCATGTTCTCGAGCACGGTCAGCTTGGAGAGCACCTTGGTCAGCTGGAAGGTGCGGACCATGCCCATCCGAGACACCTTGTACGCCGGCACTCCCACGAGGCTGGTGCCGTTGAACGACCACTCACCAGAGTCCGATCGGTCGAAACCGGTGAGCAGGTTGAAGAACGTGGTCTTGCCGGCGCCGTTGGGCCCGATCAGCGCCGTGATGACTCCACGCTGGATCTCCAGGTGCCGCACGTCCACGGCGGTGAGGCCGCCGAAGCTCCGCTTCACGTGGTCGGTGACGATGATCGCATCCGGCTTGGCCGACCCCGGCTCGTGTTCGACCTGACCGAGCGCGGCCCGGAACTCACTGGACTGGTCGATCCGCTGCCCGTCGTCATCGCCTGGGATGGCGTCGGGGGAGCCGCGGTCTGCGGAGGAGATGGTGTCAGCGGGCATCGAGGGCCAGCTCCCTTCGGTTGCCGAAGATTCCTTGCGGTCGGTAGATCATCAACAGCATCAGCACCAAGCCCAGCGCGATCAAGCGCATCAAGCTGGCCTGGCTAGAAGTCATGATCCACGCCGGGAGGATGGGGTCGCCTCCTCCGGTCAGCTTGTCGAAGACCAGGTCGAGCCCGGAGAGGAACCCCCAGAAGATGATCGCCCCGACCACCGGCCCCAGCACCCGGGCAGCCCCTCCCAGCAGGAGGATCGTGTACGCGTAGAAGGTGGTCTCGGCGACGAAGTCCGACGGAGAGGCGTTGGAGTACGCCAGACCGCTGTAGAAGCCGGCGAGAGCACCGAAGAGTCCGCCGATGACCAGTGACTGCATCTTGTAGGAGTAGACGTTCTTCCCGAGGCTGCGCACCGCGTCCTCGTCCTCACGGATGCCCTTGAGCACCCGCCCCCAGGGGCTGCGCATGAGCAAGAAGACGATCAGGCAGCAGATCGCCACCACCGTCCAGCCGGTCACGATGACGAAGAACTGGTAGGGCCGCCAGGAGACGGTGTTGTCACCGAACGAGAAGCCCATCGAGGAGTTGAAGGGATTGAGCGCGGCGAAGGAGTCGGTGAACCCGAAGACGCCGTCCTGACCGTTGAAGTACTTCTTGAGGGTGACCGATCCGAGGACCAGCCGGACCGCTTCCGCGGCGGCGATCGTCACGATGGCCAGATAGTCGGCACGTAGTCGCAGGGTCGGGACGCCGAGCAGCAGAGCCAGCACGACAGCCGCGGCCAAGCCCACCAGGATCGTCAGCCAGAAGTTCCAGCCTGCCTTCGAGACGAGTGAGCCGAGCGAGTAGGCGGCCACCATCATGAAGGCGGCCTGGCCGAAGTTCAACAGCCCGGTGTAGCCGAAATGCACGTTCAGTCCGATGGCGGCCAGGCAGTAGATCACGGCACTCGGCCCTAGCGCCTGCTCCAGGGTCTGAGTGAGGACACTAATCCAGTTCATGCAGTCGATCCCTTCATCAGCCGACCCGCTCAGGCCGGCCGAGCAGGCCTTGTGGCCGGACGAGCAGCACCAGAATCAGCACCACCAACGCTCCCACGTACTTGAGCTCCGACGGGATCCAGAGGGTCGACACCTCGATGAGCAGCCCGATCAGCACGCCGCCGATCATCGCCCCCCAGATGCTGCCCAGCCCGCCGAGGGTGACGGCGGCGAACACCAGCAGCAAGAGCTTGAAGCCGACCTGGTAGTCCAGGCCCTGGGTGAGGCCGAACAAGAACCCGGCCAGTCCCGCGAGCGCCGTACCCACCGTCCAGACCACGGTGATCACCAGGTCGACGTTGATGCCCGACGATGCGGCGAGTGCCGGGTTGTCGGAGACCGCGCGGGTGGCCTTGCCCAGCCGAGTGAGCTGCACGGCCAGGGACACGACCACCAAGACGATCACGCAGACCAGCGCCACCAGCAAGTCCTTCGGGGTGATTGAGACACTGCCGATCTCCCATGGCACCACGGTTGTGTAGTCCGTGTACTGATGGGCATCGGCGCCGATGAAGTACTGGTACACGTTGCGAAGGAAGATCGAAAGGCCGATCGTGATGATCATCATCGCCACGATGCCGGTGCCCCGCTTGCGCAGCGGCTTCCAGAGGCCGACATCCTGGCCGAAGCCGAACGCCGCCGACACGAGGACCGCGAGGATGCCCGCGAGGATTGTGTGGAGGCCGAGCTCGGCGTTGAACAAGAACGCAGCCAGCGCCCCGAAGGAGATCAGCTCGCCATGCGCGAAGTTCGTCAGGCCGGTCGTCCCGAAGACGAGTGACAGGCCGATCGCGGCGACCGCCAGCAGGAGCCCGGCGAACAGCCCGCTGATGAGGTTGTCCAGCGCCTGGTCCCACAGCGGGTCATCGGTGGTGACGTCGGGGCCGATGTCGTAGTTGATCGCGATGTCGGTGTCGATCTGGATGTGGACCTGGTTCTTGATGTCGCCGGGGTTGGTCAGGTACGACCCCTCCGGAAAGGTGTCCGGGTCGATCTCCACCGTGTAGGTGTTGCCGAGGACGTCGAAGGCGGTACCGGGGAGTTTGAGGTCGAAGCGGCCGGTGGCGTCGCTGGTGCCCTCGGCGACCTTCTTGCCCGCCTCGTCGACGACGGTGAGCTTGACGCCTTCGACGGGTGAGGGAGGATCGTCGCGGGTATCTGTCAGACATCCGACGATGTGGATGGTGTCGTCGTCCCGCTGCGGCGGTTTCTTGCAGGTCTCTGCCGCGGAGGGAGACGAGGCTGTTGCTGCGACGTCGGCGCCTGCGGCAGGGGCCGCGATCAAGACCAGGGCCAGGCACGCGAAGAGGAGCAGCCCGATAGCGGTTAGGCGCTTACGCACGATTCACTCCTGTCGGATCGGCTCGCCTTTGTGTGGTCGCGTGCCGGGAGCATAGCGATGAATGCCCGCCACAGACACCCAGCCACCCAACCGAGACCAAGAATTGTCCTTTGCCGCCCGCCACCGGAGGGCGCCGCTCGACCCTTTTCTTCCTTGCCACAAGATGTTGCACCGGCAATGTCGCGAAGAAACTGAAAGTTTCCTGCCCCAGGTGGCGGCCGGGGTAGGGCAGCCCTAGTCTTGAGCCCGCGCCTCCAGCCCATCCGTGGCCACCGTCCCGGGCGGCTGAGGCGCCAAGAGAACCACTCGGGGGAGTGACAGAAAGTGGAGGAGCCATGACCCGAGGCTCAGTGTGTGTGCGTGACGTGGTGCCCGCGGACGCGGACGCGCTGATCGCGATCTGGAACGACTTCTCGTCGGACTCCGATCGGGCTCCCCGGGAGAAGACGACTCCCCAGCAGGTCGAACGGGCAGTGCTGCGCCTAGAGACCGATGCGTCCGAGCGGCTGATCGTGGCGGTCATCGACGAGCAGGCGGTAGGGGTCGCGCACCTGCGCCGCGCGACGATCTCACCGATCCACGACGAGGACGCCGTGCACGTCGGCTCCCTGCACGTGCTGAGCGGCTTTCGTCGCCGCGGCGTCGGCACGTCGCTGCTGGAGGCGGCGGCCGAGTGGGCCGAAGTGAAGGACACCAAGCACGTTGTGGCGCTCGCGGCTTCCAGCTCTCGGGACTGCAACCGGTTCCTCGCCAGGCTCGGCCTGAGCCAGGTCGCCGTCGTACGCGCTGCGACGGTCCCGGCGCTACGGGCCAAGCTCGGTACGCCGGCCACCAAATCCGTCACAACCAATGTGATAGCGGCGCGCCGCCTGATGCGACGCGCACGCGCCACCTCCTGACCGCTGGAGCTCAGGCCCGGTTGGGGACGAGTTGGCAGGTGAGGCGGGACGTGCAGACCCGACGGTTCGCCTCGTCGGTGATCACCACCTCATAGCTCGCCACCGTGCGGCCGAGGTGGAGAGGGGTGGCGATCCCGGTGACGACGCCCTCGGAGAGCGCCCGGTGATGGGTGGCGTTGATGTCGACGCCGACTGCGACCCGCTCCGGCTCGGCGTGCAGGTTGGCGCCGATCGACCCGAGGGACTCGGCAAGGACACACGACGCGCCGCCGTGCAGCAGCCCGAACGGCTGCACGTTGCCAACGACTGGCATCGTTCCCACGACACGTTGTGGGCTCGCCTCGGAGATCTCGATGCCCATCCGGTCGAGCAGGGTGGTGCCGATGTCCGGCCTGTTGTTGGTCACGGACTCGGGGTTCGTCATCTGATCTCCCACTCATGATCTAAGGCATGTCCCAGTCTCCCATGGGCGGAGCTGTCCTTGCTCAAGACTAGAGTCGGCGTTGTGGCTGCACCTGTGAAGACCTCCGATGCCCACCGGCCGCTCTTGCTGTTGCTGGACGGCCACTCGCTCGCTTACCGCGCCTTCTTCGCGCTGCCGGTCGAGAACTTCTCCACCACCACTGGCCAGCCGACCAACGCCGTCTACGGCTTCACGTCGATGCTCATCAACGTGCTCCGGGACGAGGCGCCCACCCATGTCGCGGTGGCGTTCGACGTCTCCCGCGAGACGTTCCGCGCCGCGGAGTACTCCGACTACAAAGCCAACCGCGCTAAGAGCCCCGACGAGTTCAAGGGGCAGGTCTCCCTCGTCCAGGAGGTGCTGGCCGCCCTGCGGGTCGCCACGGTCGAGAAGGAGGGTTTCGAGGCCGACGACGTTATCGCCACGCTGGCCACCCAGGCCGAGGCCGCGGGCTTTGACGTGCTGATCTGCACCGGTGACCGGGACGCCTTCCAGCTGGTCTCGGAGCACGTGACGGTCCTCTACCCGCGCAAGGGCGTCTCCGACCTGGCGCGGATGACACCAACGGCCGTCATCGAGAAGTACGGCGTCCGCCCTGCCAACTACCCCGATCTGGCGGCCCTCGTCGGTGAGACCAGCGACAACCTGCCCGGCGTACCCGGCGTCGGGCCCAAGACGGCCGCGAAGTGGATCGGCCAGTTCGGCACCCTCGACGAGGTGGTGGCCCGAGTCGACGAGATCCCCGGTAAGGCTGGTGAGTCGCTGCGCGCCCATCTGGCCGACGTGATCCGCAACCGGCGGATCAACGAGCTGGTCCGCGACCTCGACCTACCGGTCGACGTGCATGACGTCGAGGCCAGACCGTGGGAGCGCGACGAGGTGCACAAGATCTTCGATGGGCTGGAGTTCAGGGTGCTGCGCGACCGGCTGTTCGCCACCCTGTCCGCCGACGAGCCTGAGATCGAGGCGCCCGTCGCCGTCGACGGGCGACCCCTCGACGCCGGTGAGGTGGCCGGCTGGCTGGCCGAGCACACGACGGCAGAAGCGCTGACCGGTGTGCATGTGCAGGGCCACTGGCAAGGTGGCACCGGGCGGGTCGACGCGGTTGCCCTGGCAGCCGGGGGCCGGGCGGCCTGGGTGGACGCCACCGAGATCGGGCCCGACGACGAGGCCGCGCTGGCCGGCTGGCTGACCGACCCGGCGCGACGCAAGGCGCTGCACGACGCGAAGGGGCCGATGCTCGCGTTGTCGGCACGCGGTTGGCCGCTGAGCGGGCTGGCGGCCGACACGGCGCTCTCGGGGTACCTGTCCCACCCCGACCAGCGGTCCTATGACCTGGCCGACCTGACGCTGCGCTACCTGCACCGCGAGCTGTCTCGCGGTGAGCCGGGCACCGACCAGCTGACCTTCGAGCTGGACGGTGACTCGGCCGGGTCGCAGGAGTCGATGGCCAAGGCCAACGCCGTGGTCGACCTCGCTGCGGCGCTCGAGACCGAGATGGAGATCCGCGGGGGCAGCCGGCTGCTTACCCAAGTCGAGCTGCCGCTGGTCGACGTACTCGCCAAGATGGAGCGGGCCGGGGTCTGCGTCGACGTCGACCATCTGACGTCCTTGGAGGCGCAGTTCGCCGGCCGGGTCAAGCAGGCCGCCGACGACGCCTTCGAGGTGATCGGCAAGCAGATCAACCTCGGCTCGCCCAAGCAGCTGCAGGTGGTGCTCTTCGACGAGCTTGGCATGCCGAAGACCAAGCGCACCAAGACCGGTTACACGACCGACGCCGAGTCGCTGGCCGGACTGCTGGTGAAGACCGAGCACCCGTTCTTGCAGCACCTGCTGATCCACCGAGACCAGACTCGGCTACGGCAGACTGTCGAGGGGCTGTTGAAGACGGTGGCCGAGGACGGGCGCATTCACACCACGTTCAACCAGATGATCGCCGCAACCGGGCGCTTGTCGTCGACGGAGCCGAACCTGCAGAACATCCCGATCCGCACCGAAGAGGGCCGCCGCATCCGGGAGGCGTTCGTCGTCGGGGCCGGCAACGAGCTGCTGTTCACAGCCGACTACAGCCAGATCGAGATGCGCATCATGGCGCACGTCTCCGAAGACGCCGGACTGATCGGGGCATTCCACTCCGGTGAGGACTTCCACTCGGTGATGGCTGCGCGGGTGTTCGAGGTCGATGCGGGCGCGGTGACGGGCGGCCAGCGTTCGAAGATCAAGGCGATGAACTACGGGCTCGCCTACGGGCTCTCGGCGTACGGGCTGGGGCAGCAGCTGCGGATCGAGCCGACCGAGGCGCGGGGTCTGATGGACGAGTACTTCGAGCGGTTCGGCGGTGTCCGCGACTACCTGCACGGCGTGGTCGACGAGGCCCGCCGCACCGGCTTCACCGAGACGCTCCTCGGGCGTCGCCGCTACCTGCCCGACCTGACCAGCGACAACCGGCAGCGCCGCGAGATGGCGGAGCGGATGGCGCTCAACGCGCCGATCCAGGGGTCGGCGGCCGACATCATCAAGGTCGCGATGCTCAAGGTCGACGCGGCGCTGACGTCGGAGGGGCTGGCATCGAAGATGCTGCTGCAGGTGCACGACGAGCTGGTGTTCGAGGTCGCTCCGGGGGAGCGGGAGGCGATGGAGTCGTTGGTACGCCGCGAGATGGCCGCCGCCGCCGAGCTCTCCGTACCCCTCGACGTCTCGGTCGGGGTCGGCCGCACCTGGCACGAAGCCGGGCACTGAGCATGCGGATCGCCGTCATCGGAGGAACGGGCCACATCGGCACTTTCCTGATCCCGCAACTGGTTGCCCGCGGTCATGACGTGATCCTGATGAGTCGCGGGCAGCGGCGTCCGTACCGCTCCCTCGGAGGATGGTCGCAGGTTCGGACGGTCGTGGTCGACCGCGATGCCGAGGACGGCGCCGGCACCTTCGGCGAAACGGTCGCGAGGCTCGAGGCCGAAGTCGTCGTCGACCTGATCTGCTTCACAGTAGACAGCGCGAGGCGGCTGGGTGAAGCTCTCGAGGGGCGAGTTCAGCACCTCCTGCACTGCGGGACCATCTGGGTGCACGGGCCGAGCGCGGCGGTTCCCACCAGTGAGGACGCACCGCGGCGACCCCTGGATGAGTACGGGTCCGCCAAGGCGGCCATCGAGCGGTATCTGCTGAACCGGGCACGCAGCGGTGGGGTGCCGTCGACCGTGATCCATCCCGGTCACATCACCGGTCCGGGCTGGATACCCATCAACCCGGCCGGCAATCTGGACCTCGACGTCTTCCAGGATCTTGCTGATGGCAACACGGTGACCTTGCCGAACCTGGGCATGGAGACCCTGCAACACGTCCATGCCGCTGATGTAGCAGGCGTATTCCTCGCGGCGATGGCCAACCGGTCGGTTGCGGTCGGCGAGAGCTTCCATGCGGTGGCGCCCGGGGCGATGACCTTGCGCGGCTACGCCGAAGCGGTCGCCGGCTGGTTCGGTCGCGATGCGGATCTCGCCTTTCTGCCCTGGGAGCGCTGGTCTCGGGTCGTGCCCGGCGACCACGCCGCGATCACCTGGGACCATCTCACACACAGTCCGCACTGCTCGATGGACAAGACCACCCGGCTGCTCGGCTTCCGCCCGAAGTACTCGGCTCTCGATGCCGCCCTGGAGGCTGTCAACGCGCTGGTCGACGACGGGCGACTCGAGACCCGGGCGGTCTGATCGCGCCGCTCCCCCAGCGTCTGGCGGCTGGTAGCCGGATCAGTGCGAGGAGGGTGGCCGGACGGTGGCAAGGCCCGGCTGGTTGGAGGTTGCCTTCCGGCACACGAAGATCGCGGTGCCGGGGACCCGCGATCCACGGACCGGACCCCAGCCGCCCCAGACACGGGTGTGCTCCGGGGGCCACTCGGGCTCCAGGATCCGTTCGATGACCAGGCGGGCCGACACGATCGCGACGATCCAGTCGCCGAGGGTGTGGTGCGGTTCGACGTAGCCCGGCAGTCCGTCGGCGCCCAGCTCGACGTACGCCCTGCGGTCGAAGTAGGACCTGGTGACGGTGAGACCGCGCTCGGAGGGATCGTCGGGGAACATCCGGCGCACCGGGTGTACGACGGAGCAGGCGAAGCGGCCGCCCGGCCGCAGCACCCGCCCCACCTCGCGCAGGGCCTGGTCGATGTCCACGACGAACGGCAGCGCGCCGAAGGCGGAGCACACGATGTCGAAGCACGCGTCCGCGCAGGGAAGCGCGGTGGCGGTGGCACAGACGGTCGGGACACCGATCGACGTCTCGTCGTCGATGCGTCGGCTGTGCTGCAGCTGACGCAAGGACAGGTCGAGGCCGACGACCTCCGCGCCCTGGCTACGGAGCCAGCGGGCACACTGCGCCGCGCCACAGCCGATCTCGAGCACCCTGGCGTCGG
>JACCUS010000202.1 GCA_013811715.1 Nocardioidaceae bacterium | reverse complement strand
GTCCTGGGTGATGAACTCGATGCAGTCCTCGCCCGGCGCCGCCGCGCTCACGTGCTTCACACCGGCGGGCATCATCATGTAGTCCCCGGCCGTGATGCGCGGGGGCGGTGTCTCGCCGTACGGGCCGCTCATCGGATCGTCCCACAGCGCCGCGATCTGGGTGCCCCCTGGACCTGCTCCGAGGCGACCTGGTTCGGCGTCCGGCCAGCCCGGGCGGCTAGGCTCAGCGCAGTACGTCGGCAGGCTATCCCGTCGAAGGGCCACAGTCGGCGCCACCCCGACCGGCGTCGAGACGAGAGGCCATCGGTACGGGGCCATCAGCGCAGGGTCCCATCAGTGGAAGGGCCCATCAGTGCAAGGGATGTGGTGATGACTCAGGTTTCGGGTTCGAGCGAGGCGACAGGGCCTGGACGGGCTCTGCCGACGCAACAGACTCGACCGGCCCGGCAGCCGCGTCGCTCGTGTCTGGCGGTGCCGGGTTCGAACCCACGCTTCCTCGACAAGGCCAAGGGTCTCGACGCAGACCAGGTGTTCCTCGACCTGGAGGACTCCGTCGCCCCGATCGCCAAGCCTGAAGCGCGCGGCACGGTGGTCAAGGCGCTCAACGCCGGCGGCTGGGGTGAGAAGGTCCGGGTGGTGCGGGTCAACGACTGGACCACCGAGTGGACCTACCGCGACGTGATCGAGGTCGTCGAGGGCGCCGGGTCCAACCTCGACTGCGTCATGTTGCCGAAGGTGCAGACGGCGGAGCAGGTCGTGGCCCTCGACGTACTGCTGACCCAGATCGAGAAGACCGTCGGCCTCGACGTCGGCCGGATCGGCATCGAGGCGCAGATCGAGAATGCCCTCGGCCTGATCAACGTCGATGCCATCGCGACCGCCAGCCCGCGTATGGAAACGATCGTCTTCGGGCCCGCCGACTTCATGGCGTCGATCAACATGAAGTCGCTCGTGGTGGGTGAGCAGCCCCCGGGGTACGACGTCGGGGACGCCTACCACTACATCCTGATGCGGATCTTGATGGCCGCCCGAGCTCATGACCTGCAGGCCATCGACGGGCCCTACCTGCAGATCCGTGACGTCGACGGCTTCAAGCGGGTCTCGGGTCGCAGCGCCGCGCTCGGCTTCGACGGCAAGTGGGTGCTCCACCCCGACCAGATCGCCGTGGCGAACGAGGCCTACTCGCCGCTGCAAGGCGACTACGACCACGCAGAGAACATCCTCGATGCCCACGAGCACTACACGTCCGCCGAGGGCGGCGCCACAGGTGCGGTGATGCTGGGCGATGAGATGATCGACGAGGCGTCTCGCAAGATGGCGCTGGTGGTCTCCGCCAAGGGTCGCGCTGCTGGCATGACCCGCACCGACGTCTGGAACCCACCAGCTGAGGAGGCGTGACAATGCGGCGCCTTTGCGAGACCGAGGGTCTGACCGACGTCCAGACCGAGATGCTCAAGACCGTCCGCGCCTTCGTCGACAACGAGATCCTCCCGGTCGCGACCGAGCTCGAGCACAAGGACGCGTACCCGACCGAGATCGTCGAGGCGATGAAGGAGCTGGGCCTGTTCGGCCTCACCATCCCCGAGGAGTACGGCGGTGTCGGCGAGTCGCTTCTCACGTACGCCCTCGTGGTCGAGGAGATCGCCCGCGGCTGGATGAGTGTGTCTGGCATCGTCAACACCCACTTCATCGTCGCCCACATGCTCATGCAGCACGGCACCGACGAGCAGAAGCAGCACTACCTTCCGAAGATGGCGACAGGTGAGATCACCGGCGCCTTCTCCATGTCGGAGCCCGGCTGCGGCTCCGACGTCGCCGCGATCCGCACCAAGGCCGAGCCCAAGGGCGACCACGGCTACGTGATCAACGGCCAGAAGATGTGGATCACCAACGGTGGCACGTCTCATCTGGTGGCGGTGCTGGTCAAGACCGACACCGGTGCGGAGTCGGTCTACAAGAACATGTCCACGTTCCTGATCGACAAGGCGCCCGGCTTCGGCGAGGCCAGGCCTGGCCTGACGATCCCTGGCAAGCTCGACAAGATGGGCTACAAGGGGGTCGACTC
>JACCUS010000197.1 GCA_013811715.1 Nocardioidaceae bacterium | reverse complement strand
TCGTTGAACCGGTAGTTGTTCACCGCCCCGGTCACCTCGCCGTCCTCGATCTGGAACACGCCGTCGCGCGTGAGCCCGGTCAGTAGCAGCGTCTGCGGGTCGACCTCGCGGATGTACCAGAGGGTGGTCAGCAGCAGCCCGTGTTCGGTTGCTGCGACCATCTCCTCCGTCGATCGGCCACCGGCCGGATCCGCCAGCACCAGGTTCTCGACGAACGCCGTCGGCTCCGCCTCCGACTTGGCCGCCCACCAGCGCGGCGTGACCAGGTTGCGCAGCTCGCCGTCGCGGATCCAGTCGATCCGCCCGGTCGGCATGCCGTTGTCGAACACCGACGTCCCCTGCCCGGAGGTCTCCGTCGCGAGGAACGGCGCGGTCTCCAGCCCGGGCTCCCGCGGGTCGCTGCGCAGATTGACCGGGTGGGAGGCGATCTTCTCGCCGATCCTGGTACCACCACCGCGCTTGGAGAACACGGTCCGGCCCTGGTCGGCCTCTCGCCGCTCGGAAATGAAGTACAGGTAGACCATCAGGTCGGCCACGGCGGTCGGCGGCAGCAGCGTCTCGTACCGACCGGCCGGTAGCTCCACCTGCCGGGCGCCCCAGTCGAGCTTGCCCGACACCTGCTGCACCATGGCTGCGATGTCGACGTCGGAGAAGTCCCGGGTTCCTACCCCGGCCCACACCGAGCGGCCGCGATCGCCGGTCTTCCCGTTCAGTTCGACCCGCCCGGTCGGCTGGTCGTAGCGAAGCCGCAAGCCTGTCGACGTCCCGAGGAACGTGGTCGTCATGATGTGCTCGGCGAAGCCGAACAGCAGCCGGTCGGCTGCCGCGGCCTGGCCGAACGCCTCACCCAGGGCGGGCGCGACCGCCGAGAAGACCTCGATCGAGGTCTCTGCGGGTGGCTCCTCCCAGTCGCTGGCCGGGTCGCCCGGCTCGACCAGGGGTGTGACGTCCTCAGCCGGGCTCGCCTCCCGTGCGGCCCGCTCCGACGCGCTGACCAGCATCGCCAGGTCGTCCACTGTGGACACACTGCGACCCACCGACCCCACCGCGTCGTCCACGACACTGATCACGGTCACGTGCCGGGAGCGCATGGCCCCGTTCGTGGTGAGGCTGTTGTTCGCCCAGCGCAGGTTGGCCTCGGTGCGATCGTTGACCAGAACGATGCAGCCATGGGCTCGCGAGATCGCCAGTGCCCGCTCGACGATCTCCTGACCGCTCAGAATGCCGCTCATCGGCCGGCCTCCGTCACGGTGTTCAGGATGTTGATCCCGCGGAACAGCGCCGCGGGGCAGCCGTGGCTGACCGCCGCGACCTGACCCGGCTGCGCCTTGCCGCATTGGAACGAGCCCTGCAGCTCGTAGGTCTGCGGCCCGCCGACCACCTCCATCGCGCCCCAGAAGTCCGTCGTGGTCGCCTGGTACGCCGCGTCCCGTACCTGCCCCACGATCCGGCCACTCTCGATCAGGTAGAAGCGCTGCGCGGTGAACTGGAAGTTGTAGCGCTGCATGTCGATCGACCAGCTCTTGTCGCCGACGACGTACAGGCCCCTCTCGACCCCGGCGATCAGGTCTTCGGTGGACGGTCCGTCCGCAGCGGGCTGCAGCGACACGTTCGCCATCCGTTGCACCGGAACGTGCCCGGAGGAGTCGGCGAACGCGCAACCGTTGGAGCGACCCAGGTTCATGAGGCGAGCCATGTTCCGGTCGGTCTGATAGCCGACGAGTACGCCGTCGCGCACGATGTCCCACTGCTGGCCGGCGACCCCCTCGTCGTCGTACCCGATCGTCGACAGGCCGTGCTTCACGACCCGGTCGCCGGTGACGTGCATGACCGGTGAGCCGTACTGCAGCGAGTTCAGCTTGTCGACAGTCGCGAACGACGTTCCGGCGTAGGCGGCCTCGTAGCCGAGCGCCCGGTCCAGCTCGGTGGCGTGCCCGATCGACTCGTGGATGGTGAGCCACAGGTTCGACGGGTGGACGACGAGGTCGTAACGGCCGGCCTGGATGCTGGGCGCCTTGGTGCGCGCGGCGAGCAGTTCGGGCAACTCGGCCAGCTCGGCCTCGACGTCCCAGCCGGTCCCCGTGAGGTACTCCCAGCCGCGCCCCACCGGGGCGTTGACCGTCCGCATGGTCTCGAAACCGCCCTGCGCCCGGTCGACTGCGACGGCGGTGAACTCCGGCGCGATCCGCACCCGCTGCTGAATCGTCGTCGTCCCGGCGAGGTCGGCGTAGAACTTGTTCTCCTTGACCGCCCAGAGCGACGCGTCGACGTGGTCGACCCCGTCGGCGGCCAGCAGCCGTTCGCAGTAGTCGGTCAGCAGCGCGAGCTTGTCCGGATCCGGTACGTCGAACGGATCCACGTCGTACGCCGAGACGTGGGTGGCGTCGGCGTACACCGGCTCGTCGGCGAGTTCGACCCGGTCGGTGTTCACGGGGGCGCTGACGCGGGCGACCTCGACGGCCTGCTCGGCCAGCCGGGCCGCCTCATCGGGGGTCATCTCCATGCTGGCGGCGAAACCCCAGGTGCCCTCGTGCACGAGGCGGACCGCCAGACCCAGCTCCTCGCCGTCGCGCGAGGACTGGACCAGGCCGTCGCGTAGGCCGATCGTCTGGCTGCGAACCCGCTCCACACGC
>JACCUS010000193.1 GCA_013811715.1 Nocardioidaceae bacterium | reverse complement strand
CCTTGGCGCAGGAACTGGTCGAGGGTGATCAAGGCCTCGTATCGTCGCAGGAGGCAGCCCAGGTCCAGAGCAGTGCGCAACTTGGAGGTGACCGGTACGCCATCGACGACGACGATGTCCGCCGCGGTCAATGCTCGCTTACAGCCGTTGCATCCCTTCCGACGGAGTGCCGTCTTGTCGGAGAGGACTGCCGTGTCGACGTTGGGGATGATTTCTTCCGACCACGGTGGGTAGGTGTCGACTTCGTGTATCAGCGCGGCGCTGCGATCGCTGATCACGCCGAAACTCGGTAGTACGAGGGCTGCGCCTGCGGCGTACCTGCGTCGGTCGGCGGGGATCGCCGAGGAGAGATACACGCCCGTGAACAGCCTTCGGACCAATCTTGCGCTGACCAGGTCACGCAATCGGCGCGGCGAGATGCCGAGATCAGCCGCTTGACTGAGGGTGAACGGACCGTTGGGGAGCTCGATGTCCATGACTCATCGTGTGCGAGGGCGAGCAATGCCCGCGGACGTTATCCACAGCGGCAGAGCTGCTCAACAAGGGCTGCGACCTCGGGCGAGAGCAGAGGACAATCTCGCGGGGCAAGCAGTGCGACTTCGCGGGGCAAGGAGTGCGACTTCGCGGGCAGGGAGTGCGACCTCGCCGGGGGGGGGGTCAGGTGAAGTGGGCTCGGCGGGTGGTGCGGCGCAGTGCGTTCAGCACGGCCCGGCCGCCGAGCATCACGGCGGTGGCGGTGAGGATGCCACGAGGCACGTCCCAGCCGAGTGACGTGGTGGCCCAGAAGACGCCGTACCGGTGGATGTTGTCGAGCAACGGGTCGCCCGCGACGTAGGCCACCTCGGGGGCGAAGGCCGCGAACGGCCAGAACCACAGGTTGATCAACATCCCGTAGAGAAGCCCGGCGGCGACGCCGTACGCCGCCAGCATCGCCACCTCCACCCGCCCGCGCACCGCAGGCAGCATGCCCGCGAAGAGCCCCACCCAGGCGGCCGCGAACATCTGGAACGGCAGCCACGGACCGACCCCGCCGGTGATCAGCGCACCGGCGAACAAGGTCAACGCGCCGAGCACGAACCCGAAGCCCCGCCCGAACACCCGGCCGCCCAGCACGATCACGATGAAGCTCGGCTCGAGCCCCGCCGCCCCGGGCCCGAGCGCCCGCAGGGCGGCGCCGATCGCGGCCAGCATCCCCAACAGCGCAACGGCCTTCGCGTCGATGCCGCCAGTCGACAGCTCCGCTACCACCACCGCGGCCAGCAGCGGCAACAAGACGACGAAGAACCACGGCGCGTCCCCGCTGTGCGAGGTGTCGAGCGCCGCGCCCGGGTCGACGAAGAACGGCCACGAGTACGCGACGACGCCGATCAGCGACACGACCGTCAGTACGGCGGCGGATCGCCACCGCAGCCGCAGCAGCGGGGCCGGAGAAGCGGTGCTCGTCATGACGCCGTCCGTGCCGGGAGCACAGCCGACACGTCGCCCACCGTCAGCCACGGCTGCGGCGCGAGGATCTTGGCCACCTGGGGCGCGAAGGCAGGTGACGACACCACCACCTCGGCCGTCGGCCCGTCCGCGACCGTCTCCCCGTCGGCCATCACCATGACCCGCGTCGCCACCTCGGCCACCAGCTCGACGTCATGGGTGGCCAGCACGACACCGTGGCCTTCGGCGGCCAGTCGGCGCAGGATCTCGACCAGCCGTCGCTTGGCGCCGTAGTCCAGGCCGCGTGTCGGCTCGTCGAGGAGCAGCAGCGGCGGGCTGGCCGTCAACACGATCGCCAACGCCAGGATCAGCCGCTGGCCCTCCGACAGGTCGCCGGGGTGCCGGTCGTCGGGGATGCCGGGCGAGAGGTCCTCGAGCACAGCGCGGCAGCTGCCGCGACGCGCGCCCGTGTCGTGGTCGGCCTGCGCGCACTCCTCGGCCACCGACTCGGCGTACAGGATGTCGCTGGCATCCTGTGGCACCAGCCCGACCACGGTGATGAGCCGGGAGGCCCTCACTGCGCTCGGTTGCATCCCCCCGACGGTCGCGGTGCCCGAGGACGGCTTGGCCATCCCGACGAACGACCTGAGCAGGCTCGACTTGCCGGCGCCGTTGCGGCCCATGAGCGCCACCACCTCACCCGCCCGGAAGGCCGCGCTGACGTCGCGGACGGCGTGCGTCGCGCCGTACGTCACCAC
>JACCUS010000190.1 GCA_013811715.1 Nocardioidaceae bacterium | reverse complement strand
CACTCGTGCCTCGTCTCGCGCCCGAGCGATCAGCCGCCGCAGCCCGGCGGGCTCCTCGGCGCCGGCCGGCAGCAGCAGGACGCCGCCGATGCCCTGCCCTGGGATCCGCACGACCACCGACGAGTCGAGCTCGCCGCCGCTCACCAGGTCGAGCAGCCGCGCCCCCGCAGACGCGACGTCTCGGGGCAGCAGCGGGCCCGTGTACTCGTCGTCGGCCCGGTTGACCACGGTCCACAAGGTGGTCCCGTTGTGGGCCCACCGGCTACCGTGTACGCCGCCCGCGGTCGCCTCGGGCGCCAGGTCGGTCAGCGGCACCCAGGTGCCGTGGACCAGGTGGTCGCCCAGAGCCTGCTGCGTGCGTCGCATCGCTCGCAGGGTCGCCAGGTCGCGCTCGTTCCAGCCCACCCACACGCCGAACACGACGTCCCAGACGACCATGCCTGCGCCGTTGACCCAGGCGGACTGCAGCTCGGCGGTGTGGTCCCGGTTCCAGCGGCGCACGTGGTGCATCATGTGCCGCCGCTCGAACCAGCGGGCACGCAGCACGCCGGGCGCGTCGCTGTCGGCGAACCACTCGGCCCAGGACGCCTGGTGGTCCGCGACCCGGGTCAGCGGCACGGCGGACTCCGCTGCCAACACCGGCGGCGGGTCCAGCACGGCGAGTCGCCGGAGCAGCTCCGCGTCACCCTCCTGCAGCGTGTCGAGGAAGACGCCGTCGGCACCGGTCTCGGTGACCAGGGCGGCCAGCTCCTCGGCGTCGGAGCCGCCGGCCCGCCTCGTGCCAACGTCCCACGGGTTGTAGTCGACGAACACCTTGACGCCGTGGCCGTGCAGTTCGGCGACCAGGGCAGCCAGGTCAGGCACGCCGCGGTACCAGTCGAACTGGTTACGCTCGTCGATGCCGATCACCGGATAGGCGTGCCACAGCACGACGGCGTCCAGTCCGCCGAAAGGCTCGTACGTCTGCAGCAGCCGTTCGACGTCGTGCCGACCCGCCCGACCGGGCGAGCTCCAGTCGTATACCGCCTCGTCCCACAGCCACACCATCGCGACGTTCCACGCCGTGCTGGGCCAGGTGGTCTGCACGTAGCGGCTGTCGTCGAAGCACATCCGGCTGCGGGCGTCGTCCCGCCAGCGGCGTAGGGCGGCGCGCCAGGCCGGTCGGTCGGCGGGGTCGTCGGGGGCGGCCAGGATCTTGGCCTCGTCGAGCACGGACAGGTCGGCGTCGGCGTCGAGCGGGACGTGGGTGGGCAGGTCGATCGGTCGGGGCGCGGCGTGGGCGTCGACCGACTCGCTCGTCACCGCTCTTCCTCGGGTGGCCGCTGCGCCACCGCAGTGCGCCGCGCCTCGATCTGGTCCGCGGTGGGGATGGACGGTACGGCGCCGGCCGTCTCCACGCTGATCGCGCCGGCGACCACGCCGCGCTCGACCGCCTCAGCGATGTCCAGCCCACCGGCCAGACCCGCCGCCAACGCGCCGGTGAACGCATCACCCGCGCCGGTGGTGTCCACCAACTCGGCCCGCAGGCCTGGCGAGCGACCGCCGTCAGCGCCGCGCCGGAACCAGGCGGCGCCATCTGCTCCCAGCGTCACCACCACGGTTTCCACCCGCTCGGCCAGAGCCTTCCCCAGCACGTGCACCCCGTCGGTGGAGGCGGCGTGCGTCCCAGCCAGGGCTCGCGCCTCGCCCTCGTTGACGACGAGCACGTCGACGCACGACAGCAGCGAGTCGTCGAGCGGTCGAGCCGGGGCGGCGTTGAGCACCACCGTCGCGCCCGCCTCTCGTGCGACGCCCGCGGCCTCGGCCACGACGGCGACCGGGACCTCCAGCTGCGCGACAAGCACCGATGCCGCGGCGACGGCATCGCGTTCGTTCGGTGTCAGCCCCTCGAGTGTGCCGTTGGCGCCGGGCGCCACCACGATCGAGTTCTCCCCATCGGACTGCACGGTGATCAACGCCGTCCCCGAAGGCTGCTCCACCCGTCGTACCAGCGACACTCCCAGACCGGCGTCCGTCATCGCCGCGACCAGCTCGTCGCCGGCCTCGTCGCGTCCCACCGCGGCGACGAACCCCGTCCGTGCGCCGGCCCGCGCCGCGGCCACCGCCTGGTTGAGACCCTTGCCGCCGGGATGACGGCCCTGAGCGCTCGCCAGCACCGTCTCGCCGGGCGCCGGGAGCTGCGCGACGTCGTACACCAGGTCGAGGTTGGCGCTGCCGAGCACCACCACGTCCCACGTCATCGCCCCATCACACCCGCAGTGTCAGGCTTCATCGTGCAGCTCAGTCAGGGGAAGAACGGCATGGACATGTCCACCGGTAACTTCGATGCCTGCCGTGAGGGTGCCACCGAGCCCTGCTGCTCGCTCCCGCATCGACGCGATGCCGACCCCGGTCGACCATGCGCCGTTCGGCGTCCCGGCGTCGGTCACGTCGATGACCAGCGCACCAAGATCTGCCTGCAGACACACGGTCGCTGAGTCGCAGCCGCTGTGACGAGCCACGTTGGTGAGAGCTTCCATCACGATCCGGTACGCCGCCACCTCCACCGCGGCCGTCACCGTCGCCGGAACCGCGCGGGCCGTGATCGTGACGCGCAGCGGAACCCCGTCGGCGGTCCTCAGCCCCACAGCCTGTTGCCTCAGCGCCGGGACGAGACCCAACTCGTCCAGCGCAGGGGGGCGCATGGCGTAGACGAGTCGTCTGATCTCTTCGATCGCGCCCACGGTCTCGGCGCGTACGGTGACGAGCAGCGAGTCCGTGCCCTCGGGGTCCGAGCGCAGGCTGTTTCGAGCGGCGTCGGATGTGAAGGCGATCCCCGAGAGGCGGGGCCCGAGTCCGTCGTGGAGGTCGCGGCGCAGCCGGCGCCGCTCCTCCTCCAAAGCGGTGATGGTCTCTTCACGCGACAGCTGCAGATCCGCAGCCAGACTTCTCGCACGCATTGTCTGGGCCAGGAGCGGAGCGACCAGACGCAAGGCGTGCTCATCCCCGGCCGAAAGTCTGAGATCACCGGCGCGGAGGCCTACCACAAGTTCGCCTCGTCGGCCGTCACCGAGTCCCAACGTCAGCCGGTGGGTGTGGGTGACCTCAGAACCCGAGGCCGCAAGGGGTACGCCGCCGACGCTGATAGCTGCGTACGGCAGAACCAGTGCCTCCCGGATGGCCCGCAACGCGAGCACCGGGTCGTCGCCGATGCTGCCCACCACGTTCGTCGCGGCGCCGAGCGGGTCGGGCCGGTGCCCGAAGAGCAGCTCGTCAACGACGCCGCGAAGCATGACCTGCATCGGGTGGAACGTCGTCGCGACGAGCAGACCGGTGACCGCCATGGCGCCCACTGCCGGGGTCTCCCGGCTGAGAATCTCCAGGAGAGAGGCGGCGGCCACGAAGCTGGAGACGTAGACGATCCCGGCGAAGGCGAACACGACGCTGTGCACGACCAGGCCGCGGACGTCGACGACCTCCGGTCGGGCCACCCCGATGTACATCGCTGGCCCGAGGAGCGTGAAGAGCGCGGACGCCACGACCGCGCCAGTCGTGGAAGGGGCCACGAAGGCGGCCAGACCCGCCACCAGACCGGGGACGCCCGCGCCGAGGGCCATCCACGCCAGCGCCCAACGGTCGCCGCCTGAGCTGTGCTCGATGCGCCACCAGGTGTGGACGATCAGGGCGAGCCAGATGACGAGCCCCATCGTTCCGGTCACGTTGTCGTCTGACCACTGCGCGACGGCCAGCGACCCCGCAGCCGTGACGGTGGCCAACGTGACGAAGTCGACCGGGTGACGCCAGCCGGCACGCGGGTACGTCGCGAGGGCGAGAGGAAGCACCAAGCCGGCCGCCGCCGTGAACCCGAACCGTGCCGCGTCTGAGTTCTCGGTGGCATCGATGACGGCGCTGGCCACGACGATGGCGCCGGCCAGCAGCAGCAAGGACCCCGACAGCCAGATCCGACGGGCCTGGAGGAGAACACCGCCCACCGCCAAGGACACTCCGACGGCCGCCAATGCAACCAGAACCGCGCCGGCGATCACGGCGCCTGACCCAACCCACCCTCGCGCGCTCGGATGATCGCTTCGGTGCGGTCGGCGACTTCGAGCTTGACGAAGACGTTGGTGAGGTGGTTGCTGACCGTCTTGGGCGAGAGGAACAGCCGCTCTGCGATGGCCGCGGTCCGCCGTCCGGAGGCGAGCAGGTCCAAGATCTCGCGCTCCCGCGCTGTCAGTTGTGGGAACGGCTCCGCGGTCGGCGCTGGTGGCGCGGCGAAGTAGTCGAGCACCCGACCTGCGATGCCGGGCCCGAAGATCACCTGCCCGGCCACCACGGCACGGATGGCTCCGACGATCTCGCTCTGCTCCGCTCCCTTGAGCAGGTAGCCGCGGGCCCCGGCCTGCATCGCGGTCAGCACGGTGGCGTCGTCGTCGTACATGGTGAGCATGAGGACGGCGGTCTCGGGTGTGGCCTCGCGGATCCGTCGGGTCGCTTCGACGCCGCCAAGACCCGGCATCCGCACGTCCATGAGGACGACGTCGGGACGCAGCAGCTGCACCTCACGGATCGCGGCCCCGCCGTCGTTGGCCTCACCGACCACCTCGAGCCCGTCGATCGTGCCGATCAGAGCGCGCAGGCCGCCGCGGACGACCGGGTGGTCGTCGGCGAGGACGATCCGCACCGTCATGTCCCCAATCATGGCGGCCACAAGGTCCCGGTGACCCAGGAACCTCTTCCCGGGATGCCGTGAGATCGCGAGAAGATGGACAGGCGCCGCTGATCTGTTCTCGGGAACCACGCCTGCGCCACGGTGGAGCCATCCACTTCCGAGAGAAGGAGTCACCGATGAGTCCCACCACCACCCGACAGAAGGTCGGGCTCGTGCTGGCCGGAGTACTGAGTGCCATCAACATCTCAAGCGTCTTCTTTCCGACCCCTGAAGGCGACACCGGTCCGCCGCTGGCGATCCTCGTCGTCGGCAGTGTCCTTGGCGTCGTCGGACTGGTCGCCGTCGTCGTCGCCTGGCGTAGCGGCAACAGGGCAGCGATCCGTGTTGCCGCGGGAGCGCTGATCATCAACCTGCTGACCTCGTTGCCGGCTTTCTTCGTCGACGTCCCAGCGGTGGTCAAGCTGCTGGTCGGAGTCGGCGTCCTCCTCGCTGTGCTCGCCGTCGGGCTGATGTTCTCCCCGCCGCGCCGTTCGGTGCCGGTGCTGGACTGAGAGGGCGCTGACGATGATCGCCATCGTGACGGTCGTGCTTGCCTTTCCGTTCGGGTACTTCCTCAGGTCCCGACTCGCAGCCAACACGGCTTATGCCATCGCCTACCTCTGGGCCTTCGTGTTCCAGTCGCTGTACCTGCTGCTCGACTCACTCGGAGGCGGGAAAGACCCCGCGTTCGAGGCCGGGGAGTCCCCATGGTCCTACGGTGTGGTCGCGCTGGCGATCTTCCTCGCAGGGTTCGCGGTGGTGGGTCTCGGTCACTGGGTTCGTGTACGGCGTACGGTGGCCGCCATCGCCTGACCTTCGGCAAAGGTGGCCGAGGTGGCCGAGGCGGCCGTGGCCACCGCCTCAGACTCCTCCGGCAGAGAGCGGCACCTGCGTCTCGGGCGCCCGCTTGACCGCACCCGGTGGTACGCCGACGACGCGTTTGAAGGCGCGCGCGAATGCGGCCTCGGAGCGGTAGCCCAGCCGGCGTGCGAGCTCGGCGACGGTCGCGCCGTCTTGTTCGAGGGAGTTGTGAGCGACGTGCATCCGCCACCGGGTGACGTAGCGCATCGCCGGCTCGTCGACCAGCTCGGTGAAGCGGGCGGCGAACGCCGAACGCGACATGGCCAGCTGGTCCGCGAGTGACGCCACCGTCCAGGCCCGCGCCGGGTCCCGGTGGATCAGTGCGATGGCGCGGCCGATCTGCCGGTCCTGGAGAGCGCCGAGCCATCCGGTCTGGGCGGCCGGATCGGTGTCGATCCACGAACGGATCGCCTGGATGACGAGGATGTCGGCGAGCCGGGTGATCACGGCCTCGCCGCCGGGTCGCAGCTCCTTGGCCTCGGCGGCCATCAGCTGCAGGGTCGCCTGCATCCAGTCCGCTCGCGGCGAGCTCGATGCCTCGATGTGGATCACCTTCGGCAAGATCTCGACCAGGTTGCGGGCGACCGGGTGCTCGAAGCGCACCGCTCCGCAGACCAGGGTCGTCGGCGCGCCGCCTGCGCCGTGGCGCAGGCGCTCGTAGCGGTCGCTGACGCGCGTTGGCTCGAGCTCCAGAATCCCGGGCGCGGGGACCCCTGGCTCGCTGCGCAGCCCGTGTCCCGCACCGTGCGGCACGAGCGCCACGTCCCCGGGCTGGAGGCACCTGGCGTGCGCCTCGTCGGCCTCGAGCCAGACCCGGCCCGAGGTGACCACGTGGAACCACAGGTAGTCCGGCATCGGCGGCAGTGTCATCCCCCACGGGGCGCTCAGCTCGGAGTGGCAGTAGAAGGCGCCGCTCATGCGCAAGAAGTGCAGTGCCTCGCCGAGCGGGTCCGGGTCGGTCAGCGGCGGCAGCGGGTCGATCGCGTCCATCACCCAAGTATGGCTCACCCGATGCCGTACATCCCGCTCTAGTGGACGAACGGGCATGAACTCGCGACTTCCAGTCATGGAAAGTCCTCGGTGTCCGTCGAATACTGGACTACACGCAACCACCTTTCCGAAAGGACTGAGGACGATGGCACACGGATCACAGACCACCGAGCACACCACCCTGGTGCTGGGCGGCACCGGCAAAACCGGCCGGCGGGTGACGGAGCGTCTCCTGGCGCGCGGCCTCCCGGTGCGAGTCGGCTCGCGCTCGGGAGAGCCGCCGTTCGACTGGGAGGACCGCTCGACGTGGGCGCCGGCCTTGCGCGGCGCGTCGTCGGCGTACGTGTCCTTCTTCCCCGACCTCGCCGTCCCCGGCGCCCCCGAGGCCGTCGCCGCCTTCGCCGAGCTGGCGGTCAGCAGCGACACGCGGCGGCTCGTGCTGTTGTCCGGTCGCGGCGAGCAGGAGGCGCAGCGCGCCGAGCAGTCGCTCCAGGAGTCGGGCGCAGAGTGGACCGTTGTGCGGAGCAGCTGGTTCAGCCAGAACTTCAGCGAGAGCTTCTTCTTGGAGCCGGTGCTCGCCGGCGAGGTCGCTCTCCCCGCGGATGGCGTCGCCGAGCCGTTCGTCGACGCCGACGACATCGCCGACGTCGCGGTGGCGGCCCTGACCGAGGACGGGCACGCGGGGCGCGTGTACGAGCTGACGGGACCTCGGCTGCTGCGTTTCGACGAGGCCGTCGGTGAGATCGCGCGGGCCGCTGGCCGCCGGATCCGCTACGTGCCGGTGCCGATCGAGCAGTGGACGGCGGAGTTGGAGCAGGCCGGCGTGCCCGCGGACGTCGTGGCGCTGCTGAGCTATCTGTTCACCGAGGTCCTGGACGGCCGCAACGCCCACGTTGCCGACGGCGTCCAGCGGGCTCTCGGTCGGGCGCCGCGTGACTTCGCCGAGTACGCCCGCGACGCCGCGGCCACCGGTGTGTGGAACGGCTCGGCGTGAGCGGCCCGGGTCCTGAGACGATGAGCGACTTCCTGTTCGCGCTGACGCTGCTCGCGGGCGAGGTCGCCCTGCCCGCCGACGGCGTGCCCGAGCCGTTCGTGGACGCCGAGGACATCGCCGATGTCGCCGTGGCGGCGCTCACCCAGGACGGGCACGCCGGCCAGGTCTACGAG
>JACCUS010000188.1 GCA_013811715.1 Nocardioidaceae bacterium | reverse complement strand
GTGCCGCACGTCCGCGACGACGCCGTCGATGTCCACGATCGCGAGCGGCAGGTGATCAGCGATCCCCCATCATCGCAATGCCCGCCGCGCCGACAGCGCCCGGGCAGGGCAACGCCGCACCCGCCGGGTACCGTCGGCCAACAAGATGAACGACGACGCGATGCAGGCAGAGTTCGTGCTGCCGTGTGGCGACCTGACGGCGACGCTCGCCTTCTTCACCGAGCAACTCGGGTTCCGCCTCCACACGATCATGCCCGCCGACGACCCCGCAGTGGCCGTGGTGTCCGGGCACGGGGTACGCCTGCGGCTCGACCGCGACGCACCCGGCGACGCCGGCTCGATCCGTCTCGTCGTCGATGACACGGCTGCCGGACCCGACGACTCGCCGATCGGGTTCGCGCCCGGCGACGAGATGGTCGCACCGAACGGCACACGTGTGAGCGTCGTCGCGGCGTCCCGTGCGCTGACCGACGACGACCTCCCGGCACTCGACGACGCCCTCGTCATCTCGCGGCCCTCGGCCGAGCCTCGTCCGGCCGGGCGCGCCGGAATGCGCTACCGCGACCTCATCCCCGCCCGTCACGGGGGACGCTTCATCGCCTCGCACATCGTGATTCCCGACGGCGGGCCCGTCCCCGACTACGTGCACCACCCCCGCATCCGCTTCCAGGTGATCGTCTGCGCCGCCGGGTGGGTGCGCGTCGTCTACGAGGACCAGGGGCCGCCGTTCGTGCTCCAGGCCGGCGATTGCGTGCTGCAGCCTCCGGGCATCCGGCATCGGGTGCTCGAGGCATCGCCTGGCGCCGAGGTCGTCGAGCTGTCGTGCCCGGGCGAGCACGAGACGCACGCCGACCACGTGCTCATGCTGCCGACCGCATCCCGGAATCCCGATCGCCGTTGGGACGGTCAACGCTTCGTCCGTCACGTCGCCGCCGACGCGCCGTGGACGCCCTCACGAACTCGCCCGGGTTGGAGCGAACGCGACACCGGCATCGGCGAGGCGACCGACGGCCTCGTCGGCGTGCGCGTGCTGCGGCCCGCAATCGCACCCCACCCCGACGAGGTGCAACCGCTCTCCCACGGCGGCGAGTTGCTGTTCTGGTACGTGCTCGACGGCGAGGTCACCGCCGAGATCGACGACTGCGGCGAGCACCTGCCAGTGGGATCGTCCGTCGCGGTCCCCGCCGGGCTCTCGCACCGGCTGCCCGCAATGACGACCGGAAGGGCGCAAGCCGAGACCGCTGCCGTCTCCCAGTCCGCCAAGATCCTCGAGATCACCGCTCCGGCCACCCTCCCGTTCGGGTCAGCGTTTTCCGGGGACGTCGCGGGCTCTCGCTGACTCAGGCGAGGGCGGGCCGGTAGGTTCCGGGGCGTGGTAGAGACCGTGCGACCGAGAGGCAGCAACCTGCTGGGAAAGGTGCTGGTCGCGCTCGGCCTGGTGCTCGTCGTCTACCTCGCGTTCCGGTTCGTCATCGGCCTGATCAAGTGGTTGCTCATCGTGGTCGCGGCCGTCGTGCTGTTGTGGTTCGGCGTACGCCTGCTCATCGGGCGACCGCCCGACGAGTGATGCTGCGGCGGTGGTCAGGCGACGCCGAGCGGGAAGCGCTCGAGCACCTCGTAGCGCGGACCGCGCTCGCCTCGTCGCCGCAGGTGTGACTCGACGAGGGCCACCTCCGAGACCCGCCACGGTGGGCTCTCGTAGTCGCCGAGCTCGCCGACGACGCCCGTGAGATCAGTCGACGTGCGGACGCGAGCGAGCGTCACGTGCGGATTCTGGTCCGGCCCGGCGAGCGCCCGGAACGTCTCGACGCCGTGACGCACCCCGACCCAGAGCACCTTTGCCATCCAGGCGTGCGGGAACGCCCCTGCGCCGCCGAGCGACATCTCGCACGGCAACACAGCGCCCGCACGTCCTGCCCAGTGCTGTCGTTGGCGATCGACCTCCCTCGGGCCGCACTCACCGAGGAACCGAAGCGTCAGGTGCCAGTTGCGGGGACGGACCCAGCGAAGATCCGGCCGGGCGTCGC
>JACCUS010000183.1 GCA_013811715.1 Nocardioidaceae bacterium | reverse complement strand
GCGTTGAACGTCTTGTCCACGGTCTTGCCCGACATGACGCTCTTGAGCTTGGTTCGCATCACCGCGCCGCCCTTGCCAGGCTTGTGGTGCTGGAACCACACGACAGACCAAAGCTGGCCGTCGAGGTTGAGGACCATGCCGTTCTTGAGGTCGTTGGTCGTGGCCATGAAGTCGTCCGGCTGCCTTCTGTCGGGGTGCGTGCACGTGGCGGCATGCGTCGTACGACGAACGTCCGCGGATTCGGCGTGCAGTCTAGCGGGAGCTGTCGCCACCCGATCGCAGCGGTCAACCTGACAGGTCGTGGGCGCGTGGCGCCGGGAGGATCCAGGCGCGGCTAGTCTGACGCCATGGACGGCTGGATCTGGGTGATCGTCATCGCCTTTCTCGTGGTTCGTGCGCTCGCATCGCTGAACAGGAAGTCGTCGGCCCAGGGCGACCAGTCACAGCCGCGACTGCTCGCGCGGGGTCGCAGCCGCTCGAGCCCAGAGGACTCCTGGCTCTCCGACCGCTCGAGGACAAACCGGATGCCGATGGGTCAGCCGGATGCCGGCTGGGCACCCCAGTCACAGCCCGGACCGCCGAATGCCGGCTGGGCGCCCGCGTGGCAGCCGTCCCCGCCGCCACCTGCTCCACCAGCCACATCACCGGACCCACCAGCGCCGGTCGTCGCCGCGGCGGTGACGGCGGAATCCGCCCTGACGTCTGCGCCGCCTCTCACGTCGTTCACGCACGATCGCAGCGACATCGGCTCGGCTGCGCTGGAGAGCACGTTGGACAGCACGATCGAAAGCAGTCTGTTCGGACTCTCCCCAGGTCCGACCACCCGGTCGGTGCTGCCGGGTGCCGTCACGGTTCGGCTCCCGGCGGAGATCGAGGGCACGGTCGTCGCCTTCATGGCCGCCGGGCAGGAGGTCGCTGCGGTCAGGTTCCTCTGCGACGAGCTTGACGTGGGGATCTTCGACGCCCTGCGTACGGCGCGCGAGGCCGCCGGCATGCCGATCAGCTGAGGCCGGTCCCCGCCAGTGCCTGGAGCGCGAGGCGGTACGAGTCGGCTCCGAAGCCGGCGATGGTGCCGCTCGCGACGCCCGAGATCACGCTCGTGTGCCGGAACTCCTCGCGCGCCATCGGGTTCGACAGATGGACCTCGATGAGCGGTGCGCTCAGCTGCACACAGGCGTCCCGCAGGGCGTAGCTGTAGTGGGTGAAAGCGGCAGGGTTGAGCACGACGGCGATCCCCGAGTCTGCGGCCTCGTGCAGCCAGGCGACGAGGTCCGCCTCGCTGTCTGTCTGCCGCACCTCGACCTCGAGACCCAGGTCAGCGCCCCACGCGCGGCAGGACACCACCAGGTCGTCGTACGACGTCGAGCCGTAGACCTCGGGCTCACGGGAGCCGAGGCGCCCGAGGTTGGGACCGTTGAGGACGAGCACAGGCACGAGCGGAGCCTACCGGTGATCGCGCGGAGCGAGCTCCGCGAACGCCGCTGTCAGCAGACCCGGGTCGGGGCTCTCGAGGATCGACGGTCGTGCCAGCCCGTCCAGCACGACGAAGCGCATGCTGTCGCCCCGCGACTTCTTGTCGACCAGCATGGCGCCGTGCAGTGTCGACCAGTCGGCACCGGCGTACGAGGTGGGGAGTCCGACCGCTTCGAGCACGCTGCGGTGCCGGTCGGCGGTTGCGTCGTCGAGGCGCTCCGCGAGCCTGGCCAGCTCCGCGGCGTACGTCATTCCGACCGCGACGGCCTCGCCGTGCCTCCATGAGTAGTGTTCGGCCCGCTCGACCGCGTGGCCGAGCGTGTGACCGTAGTTGAGTGCCTCGCGACCGACCTGCGCGCCTCGTGAGGTGGCCTCGTAGAGGTCGAGGCTGACGACGTCGGCCTTGACCTGGATGGCCCGCTCGATGAGCTCGCGACAGCGTGCGGTGGTGGGGTCGACAGCCTCCTCGGGATCGTCCTCGACCAGCTCGAGGATGTGCGGGTCGACGATGAAGCCGCACTTGACGGCCTCCGCCATACCGCTGACCACGTCGGCACGGGCGAGGGTGCCCAGGCTGGCGAGGTCACACAGCACT
>JACCUS010000148.1 GCA_013811715.1 Nocardioidaceae bacterium | reverse complement strand
TCCCGACCCGGCAGGTTGAAGCGGTACTCGATGTCGACCGTGCGCTTGGAGTAGTGCGACAGCTTCTCCTGCGGGTGCTCGAGATGCCGCAGGTTGTTGCGGTCGATGCCCAGACCGACATACCAGTCGGTGCGCAGGTCGATCCAGGTCTGGTGCCATGCCTCGTCGGTGCCCGGCTCGACGAAGAACTCCATCTCCATCTGCTCGAACTCACGGGTCCGGAAGATAAAGTTTCCGGGCGTGATCTCGTTACGGAACGACTTCCCGGTCTGCGCGATCCCGAACGGCGGCTTCTTGCGGGCGGTGTTCAGCACGTTGACGAAGTTCAAGAAGATGCCCTGGGCGGTCTCCGGCCGCAGGTAGTGCAGGCCGGACTCGTCCTCGATGACCCCCAGATAGGTCTTGAGCATCTGGTTGAACGGCCGCGGCTCTGTCCAGGCACCGCGGCTGCCGCAGTTGGGACAGGCGATGTCGGCCAGGGGCACGTCGTCAGGGTTGTCGATGCCCTTCTTGGTGGCGACCGCCTCCTGCAGATGATCGGCACGGAACCGTCGGTGGCAGCTCTGACACTCCGTCAGCGGGTCGGAGAACGTGGCGAGGTGGCCCGACACCTCCCACGTCTTGGTAGGCAGGATGACGGACGAGTCGAGCCCGACGACGTCGTCTCGCGACGTGACCATCGACCGCCACCACTGGCGCTTGATGTTCTCCTTGAGCTCGACGCCGAGAGGGCCGTAGTCCCAGGCGGAGCGGGTGCCCCCGTAGATCTCGCCACAGGGGAACACAAATCCCCGGCGCTTGCAGAGGCTGACGACGCTGTCGAGCACAGAGCTGGCCATGAGTGTCTCCATCCGGCTGGCGGTCGGCGGTCAACTCCCCGAGGTGAGGAGCAAGCGCCAAGCCTATCGCCGCGGTCGAGCGGACCCGCCTCGGGACGGGAAAGCCGCCGCCGTCAGAGGCTGCGCGGTCGCGCGTCGTTGGGCTCGGTCGCGCCCTCCCCGACGATGACCTCGTACGCCGAGGGCTCGTCGATCGCCGCGGAGAGCAGCGGTGCCACGGCGACCTTGATCTCGTACGACGACAGGGCTCGCCGGTAGCTGCCGACGTTCTCCCACTCGGTGTGCAGCACCCAAAGGGCCGGGTCGTCCAGCGCCCGGCCGACCGAACCGCGGACAAACCCTGGACGGGCGCCCAACTGGTCCAGGCAGCCACTCAGCTGTGTCCGGGCACTATCGGCCAAGGCGTCGTCGTACCGAAACCTCGAGATCACCAGCATGGCCGCCATCCTGCCGCACTCACCGAGCTCGATCCGATTAGGCTGTCGCCGTGTCCAGTTCCAACCCCCGCCGCTCGGGCAACCCGGCGCGACGAGCGTCCGCACCGCAGGCTCCCGATCGTGCTGGTGGGGCGGCGGCCGGACCCTCATCGCGGCCGCCAGGTGCCCGCGAGGCGGTCAACCAGCGCAGCCGAGGCGTCCTGGTCAGGCTGTCGCGGCTTCCGGCGCTGGTCATCCCCGGCCTGGTGCTGATGCTCATGGTTGTCGGCTTGTCGGCCCCGCTCCCGGTCGCGCTGCCGGCACTCGGGCTCATCGCGCTGTTCGTCGGCTGGCTGGCCTACATCTCCTGGCCGATCCTGCAGCCGCGTGGCCGCTTCACCCGCGGGCTCATGCTCGGCATCGTGCTCGGTTCGGCGGTCGCCCGGGTCCAGGGCTGGCTGTAGTACGCGTGGCCGTAAGGTCGTCGCGGGTTTGCCGGCTGGGTGCGGCGATGACCACCCCGCCGAATCCGACACGGATCATGCGCCGGCGTTTCGCGACCTGACCGACAGCGCGGACCTGACCCCGACGAACTCACGGGCACGCCGCCACTAGTTCGTCGAGCAACGATGCTCCGCCGTCGGTCTTCCGACACACGTCGGCAACCGGACCGGCCTCGCTCCCGAGCCGGCGTGGCTATGGCGTGACGCGGTGCACGCGTGCCCGCTTCGTGAGCTCCTCGACGAGGTAGGCGGCGTCGG
>JACCUS010000133.1 GCA_013811715.1 Nocardioidaceae bacterium | reverse complement strand
GGTGTGCGTGTGGTGGATCACCGCCATGCCGAAGGCCCGCGCCGACTCGACGTTCACCTCGGAGTCGTCCACCAAGACCATGGTGGCCGGGCCGTCCCCGATCCGTTCGCAGGCGAGCGACCAGATCGCCGGGTCCGGCTTCGCCACCCCCTCCTCGTGCGAGTACATGATCGGGTCGAACATCCGTGAGAAGCCGTAGCGCTTCTCCTCCTCGCGGCGCGCCCCGTCGCCTGAGTTGCTGATGATCGCGAGGCGGTACGTCGGGAAGAGCGTCTCGACGTACCCCATCAACTCACTGTCGAGCCGTCCGCAGTAGCGGTCCCACATGTCGGCGAACATCACTTCGAGCTGATCGTCGGACAGGTCGAGCGCCACCTGGTAGACCCGCCGGTAGGCCCGCTCGGTGCCCGCGTCGGTGCCGACGGAGTCGATACCAGCGGCGTCGAGCCGGGCATCGACCTCAGCCCGGGTCAGGCCGAGGCGCGCCGACCAGCCGTCGAGCCACCGCTGCGGCCATGCGACATCATCGACGATCTCGAGAACGCCACCGACGTCGAAGACCACTGCCGTGATCGCCATCTCGGGACTCTCTCACAACCAACTCCTCAGGACCGGGGGAGGTGCCAGCGCCTGACCCCAACTGCGCCACGTTCCGACGCTCAGGTTGCCAGAGCCCCCTGTGCGTCGCAACGTTGAGTGGCAACCGGCCTCACTGTTCGAGGAGTCGCCTGGCGGCCCGGCGGGCGTGCTCGAGGGAGTCTTGCTGGCCGCCTGCGGTGGTCGCAACGATCGCACCCTCGTAGAGCAGGTGAAGCTGCGCGCCGACCACATCGGAGCCGGGTACGCCGACCTCGGCGGCGTCGCTGACCAGCCGCTCGAACAGCGCACGCATCCACTGCTTGTCAGCCCGGATGACCGCGACCCCCGGGTGGTCTGTCCCGCCGATCTCGGCGTAAGCGTTGACGAAGGCGCAGCCCCGGTCCTGCTCGTCCATCCACTCCCCGAGCGCGTCGAACACCGCCAGCACCCGATCAACGCCTGGGCCGGAGGCGTGCGCGTCCAGGTGCCGCAAGACATACGCCTTCCAGCGATCGGCCCTGCGTCGCAGGTACAACGCCACCAGAGCATCCTTTGACCCGAAGCGGTCGTAGAGCGTCTTCTTCGTCGTACCGGCCTCCTCCGCGATCAGGTCGACCCCGACCGCCCGGATGCCGCGG
Source organism: Nocardioidaceae bacterium (assembly GCA_013811715.1). GTDB lineage: Bacteria > Actinomycetota > Actinomycetes > Propionibacteriales > Nocardioidaceae > JACCUS01. The sequence continues at coordinate 16,328 of JACCUS010000133.1, read as the reverse complement.
GCGTAGAACAGCCCGCTCGCCGCTGCGAGCAGCCGCTCGCCGGCGGGGGTCAGGGTTGCTTCTCCGCCCGCGTCTGTGCTCATGGTCACCTCCACAGTCGACTGCAAGTATACATACCGGTATGGTTATATCGACCCATGGCTCTCTTCCGCCACGGAATCCGCACCCGCTCCGGCCCAGGTGTGCTGCCGGCCGTCGGGCTCGTCATCATGTGGAGCTCCGGCTTCATCGGGGCCGAGCTGGGCACCCGGTACGCACCCGCCGACACGCTCTTGGCATGGCGGTACCTCGTGGCCGGGTCGGTCCTGGCCGGGTTGGCGCTGATGCGTGGCACGCGAATGCCCCGTGCCGGCCTGCTCCGCCACGGCGCGCTGGGGCTGCTGTGCCAGGCGCTGTATCTCGGTGGTGTCGTCACCGGTGTGGGGCTAGGGGTCCCACCGGGCACCGCAGCACTCATCGCGGCGCTACAGCCGCTCGTCGTGAGTGCCCTGGCCAGTCGGCTGCTGCGTGAGGCGAGCACCGGACGTCAACGCTGGGGTTTGGTGATAGGGATCGGAGGAGTCGCGCTGGTCGTCAGCAACGACGTCGGCGCAGGTTCGTCGCCGATCACGTACTTCCTACCGTTCGGGGGGATGCTGGCGCTCTCGGTCGGCACGGTTCTCGAACGCCGCTGGCGCACGCAGGAACCAGTGTTGGACAGCCTCACCGTTCAGACGGTTGCTGCTGCGGGCTTCTTCGTCGCCATGGCGGCCGGTGCCGGCCACCTCGCCCCTCCGGCCGACCCGAACTTCTGGTTTGCGGTCGCCTGGGTCGTGGTGCTGTCCGGGTTTGGCGGCTACGGGTTCTACTTCGTCGTGCTCCGACAACGCGGGCCGACGCGGGTGAGCACGCTGCTTTACCTGACGCCACCGACAACCACCCTGTGGGCGCTGGTGATGTTCGGGCAGCCGGTAACCGGGGCGACCCTAGCCGGGTTCCTCGTCTGCGCCGGCGCGGTCTATCTGGTCATGTCCGGAGGCCGCATAGCGGGCCACCCGACTCGGTCTCCGGCATGAGGACCGGGGCCGGTGCTGGCGACTCAGCGCTTCGCCTTGGACCACTCCAACAGCCGCTCACGCGGCCAGGTGTTGACGATCCGATCGGCGGGTACGCCGTTCGCCGCCGCGCGCGCGCACCCATAATCCTGGAACGCCAGCTGGCCGGGCGCGTGCGCGTCGGTGTCGATGCTGAAGAGACAGCCCGCCTCGAGCGCCAGCCGGATCAGCCGCGAGGGAGGGTCGCGTCGCTCGGGCCGTGAGTTGATCTCCACGGCGACACCGAACTGAGCACACGCCGCGAAGACGACGTCGGCGTCGAACTTCGACTCCGGGCGCAGGCCGCGCGCGCCCTCCACCAGCCGGCCGGTGCAGTGTCCCAACACGTTCGTGAACGGGTTGGCGACGCCACCCACCATCCGGTGCGTCATCGTGTCCGAGTCCGCCCGAAGCTTGGAGTGCACGCTGGCGACCACCACGTCGAGCTGCTTCAGCATCTCGCGGCTCTGGTCGAGCTTGCCGTCTTCGAGGATGTCGACCTCGATGCCCCGGAGCAAGGTGAAGTCGCGGCCGTCGTCGGTCGCCATGGCCTTGTTGATATCGGCGATGACGACCAGCTGTTCGGCCAGCCGCTCGGCACTCAGACCGTTCGCGACCGTGAGCCTCGGCGAGTGGTCGGTGAGCACGAGGTAGTCGTGGCCGACGGTGCGAGCCGCGTCGACCATCTCCCCGATCGGGGAGCCGCCGTCGGACCAGTCGGAGTGCGAGTGCAGGTCGCCGCGCACGGCCTCCCGCAGCTCCTCCCCGCCCACGGCCAGCGGCGCCTGGCCGCGCTCTCGGAGCTCGGCCAGCCTCGGCGGCACCCCGCCCGCCGCGGCCTCCATCACCACAGCCGCGGTCTTCGGGCCGACCATGGGTACGTCGGTCAGCGATCCCGCGGCGATGCGCTCGTCTAGCTCACCGTCAGGCAACCCGCCCAGTGCCCAGGACGCCTTTCGGTACGCCTGGACCCGTCGTGTCTCGGCGCGCTCCCGCTCCAGCCAGTAGGCGATCTCCGACAGCGCCGCTATCCCGTCCACGAACGCCATCTTGCCGTACCACCTCGCTTTGTGCAGATATCACAAAGCAGACAGTAGGCTCGCTCTCATGGCACTCGACCCCGTGTCTCCCGGGCGGCCCGCAGCGACCCGGCGGTTGGAGAAGGCGATCGGCGGCCTGACCCAGGCCGCCGTCGCGAGGATGGACGAGGACTTTTCCTGGTTTCGAGGTCTCACGGCGGAGGCGCGATCATGGATCGGGATGATCGCCGGCGCCGGCATCTCGTCGTTCGTGGAGTGGTTCCGCGATCCTGCCGACAGCAAGACCGTGTCTGCCGACGTCTTCGGCAACGCGCCCCGAGAACTCACCGGCGTCGTCACCCTGCACCAGACCGTGGAGATGGTGCGCACCACGATCGCTGTCGTGGAGGCGCACATCGAAGAGGTCGTCAGCACCCGTGACGTGCCGGCCGTTCGTGAGGCGGTGATGCTCTACTCCCGCGAGATCGCCTTCGCCGCCGCCGAGGTCTACGCCCGCGCCGCGGAGCAGCGCGGCGCCTGGGACGCCCGGCTCGAGGCGCTCATCGTCGACTCCGTGCTGCGAGGCGAGGCCGACGAGGCCGTTCGCTCCCGCGCCACCGCGCTCGGCTGGGCGTCGACCAGCGGCGTGTGTGTCGTGCTCGGCCACACCCCCGGTGGTGACTCGGCCATCGCCGTAGACGGGATCAAGAGGTCCGCGCGGGACAGCCGCCTCGACGCTTTGTGCGCCGTCCAGGGCGACCGACTCGCTGTTGTGCTCGGTGGCGTGGACGATCCGGACAAGGCGGCCAGCGCGGTTGCGCCACACTTCGGCTCCGGAGCGATCGTGATCGGGCCTTTGGTCGAGGACCTGCTCGTCGCCAGCGTGTCCGCCCGGGCGGCAGTGGCCGGCCTGCGCGCCGCGATCGCCTGGCCCGAGGCGCCCCGCCCGGTGTCGAGCGACGACCTGCTGCCCGAGCGTTCGCTGGCCGGCGACGGCCATGCCCGTCGGCAGCTGGTGTCGACCGTCTATCAGCCGCTGGTGGAGGCGGGGTCGGGGCTGCTCGAGACCCTCACGGCTTACCTGGACACCAGCGGCTCGATCGAGGCCACCAGCCGCCAGCTCTTCGTCCACCCCAACACCGTGCGGTACCGGCTGCGGCGGATCGCCGACGTGACCGGACTGGCACCGAGCGAGGCCCGCGACGCCTACACCCTCCGGATCGCGCTCACCTTGGGTCGACTTCTCGGGACTGCGGCTTTGTAGGTTTCCCACAACGACACCCCGCCAACTTTCGTTGTCGCGGAACTCGGGGGAACCAGCGGCAGACGGCATGATGGGCGGGTGCTCGTGATTGTTGCGCCCGGCCAGGGCGCCCAGACGCCCGGATTCCTCGAGCCGTGGCTCGACTACCCCGACTTCGCCGACCGACTCAACTGGCTGTCGGCGGTGAGTGGTCTCGACCTCACGCACTTCGGCACCAAGGCCGACGCCGAGACGATCCGCGACACCGCGATCGCGCAGCCGCTCCTGGTCGCGTCCGGGCTGTTGGCGGCGCTCGCGCTGTTCCCCCACCCCGCCGACGCCTTCGGCCGGGTCGGCGCCGTCGCCGGCCACAGTGTCGGTGAGATCTCCGCCGCCACCGGCATCGGCGTGATAACTGCCGAGCAGGCGATGGTGTTCGTCCGCGAGCGTGGCCGCGCGATGGCCGCCGCCTCCGCTGTCACACCGACCGGCATGACCGCCATCTTGGGGGGAGACCGCGACCAGGTGCTCGCCAAGCTCGACCAGCACCGGCTGACCGCCGCCAACGACAACGGGGCGGGCCAGCTGGTAGCGGCAGGGACGATGGAGCAGTTGCAGGCGCTCGCCGACGACGCCCCGGACAGGGCGCGGCTCGTCCCGCTCACCGTCGCCGGCGCCTTCCACACCCACCACATGCGGCCAGCCGTCGACGTACTCAGCCGACTGGCGCGCGCGATGTCCACCCACGACACCCGGACCCGGCTGATCTCCAACCGCGACGGCCAGGTCATCCACAGCGGGCCAGAGGTGCTGGCCCGGCTGGTCTCCCAGGTCAGTCACCCGGTTCGCTGGGACCTGTGCATGCAGACCATGGCAGACCTCGAGGTGAGCGGGATCCTCGAGATGCCGCCGGCCGGCACACTGAGCGGGATGGCCAGACGGCAGCTAAGGGGCGTGGAGACGTTGGCGCTCAAGACTCCCGACCAGCTCGACGACGCTCAAGCCTTCGTCGAGAAGCACGGTGACGCGTCGCCGATCGACTCCACCCCGACGTGGCGGATGCTCGTCTCCCCAGGCAAGGGCACCTTCCACCAGTCCGGCGACATCCCCATGGGCACGCAGCTGGTGCCCGATGCGGTCGTCGGCGAGGTGCAGAACCTGCGGGGCTCGACCTCGGTGCAGGCCCCGTACGGTGGGACGATCGTCGAGTGGATCGTCGAGGACGGCGACCTGGTGTCACCGGGCCAGCCGCTCGTCCGCCTGCACCCCGAGAGCGAGTGACATGACCGGCACCATCTCGACACAAACCGGCTCGGCACACGCCGGGCTCCTCGGCATCGGCGCATACCGGCCCAGCCGGGTGGTCACCAACGCGGAGGTCTGCGAACACATCGACTCCAGCGACGAATGGATCCGCACCCGCTCGGGCATCATCGAGCGTCGCTTCGCCGAGCCCCACGAGACGGTGCAGATGATGAGCGTCGCGGCGTCGCGCAAGGCGCTGGACCTGGCTGGTGTCGACCCGGCGCAGATCGACTGCGTCGTCGTCGCCACGGTGTCCCACCTCATGCAGACCCCCGCCGTGGCCCCGCTCATCGCGGCAGAGCTGGGCGCGACACCGGCTGCCGCCTTCGACATCTCAGCAGCGTGTGCGGGCTTCTGCCACGGGGTCGCCCTGGGCGCCGACATGGTGCGCTCCGGGACCGCCAAGTACGTCTTGGCCATCGGTGTCGAGCGGCTGTCCGACATCACCGACCCGACCGACCGCGGCACCGCGTTCATCTTCGCCGACGGCGCCGGCGCTGCCGTCATGGGGCCGGCGGACGTCGAGGGCGTCGGTCCGGTGGTGTGGGGCGCCGACGGCTCCAAGTACGACCTGATCCGCCAGAACGAGAACTGGATGGACGTGGTCGAGATGAACCAGAGCGAGATGCCCACCCTCCGGATGGACGGCAACCCCGTCTTCCGCTGGGCGTCGTTCGAGATGGCGAAGGTCGCGCGAGAGGCGCTCGACCGGGCCGGCATGACCGTCGACGACCTTGACGCGTTCATCCCCCACCAGGCCAACATGCGCATCGTCGACGCGATGGCACGTGCGCTCAAGCTCCCCGACCACGTTGCCATCGCCCGCGACATCGTCTACCAGGGCAACACGTCCGCTGCCTCGGTCCCGCTGGCGGCCGCGGCCATGCTCGAGTCGGGCGAGGCGAAGAGCGGCGACACCGCCCTGTTCATCGCCTTCGGCGCCGGGCTCGCGTACGCCGCGCAGGTGGTTACCCTGCCGTGACACGTCACCGAGACTCGACCGCGCGAAAGCGCCCGCCGCCGTCCACGCCGACAGCTCTTCACACCGATCACCGTCTCTACCGACCGACTAGCGTCCCACCAAGCAAAGGAGTCACCACACATGGCCAGCACTGAGGAGATCCGCTCCGGACTCGCCGACATCGTCAACGAGGTCGCCGGCATCCCCGCCGAGGAGGTTCAGCTCGACAAGTCGTTCGTCGACGACCTCGACGTCGACTCGCTGTCGATGGTCGAGGTCGTCGTCGCCGCCGAGGAGAACTTCGGAGTGAAGATCCCCGACAACGAGGTGAAGAACCTCAAGACGGTCGGCGACGCGGTCGCCTACATCGAGAACGCACAGAGCTCCTGACGAACCCAGCCGCGCCGGACCGGCATCCCTGCTATCCACGAGGTGAACCCCTGATGAGTTCCCAGCGCGTCGTCGTGACCGGTCTCGGCGCGACGTCTCCCGTTGGCGGTGACGTTCCCACGACCTGGGGGGCGCTGCTGGCGGGCACGTCGGGCGCCCGCACCCTCACCGAAGAGTGGGCCGCCGAGCTGCCCGCTCGTGTCGCCGCCACCATCGCGGTCGAGCCCGGTGAGGTGCTGGACCGGGTCAAGGCGCGCCGCCTGGACCGCTCCGGCCAGTTCGCGCTCGTCGCCGCGCTCGAGGCATGGAGGGACTCCGGCCTCGACGACGGGGACCTCGACAGCCAGCGTCTCGGTGTCGCCGTGGCGTCGGGAATCGGCGGCATCATCACGCTGCTGAGCAACTACGACCGGCTGAACGAGCACGGTCCCAGGAGGGTGTCGCCGTTGGCGATCCCGATGCTGATGCCGAACAGCGCCGCAGCCAACGTGGGACTCGCGCTCGGAGCAAGGGCCGGCGTGCACACCCCTGTCTCCGCCTGCGCCTCGGGCAACGAGGCCATCGCCCACGGCGTCGACATGATCCGTCTCGGCCGCGCCGACGTGGTCGCCGTGGGCGGGACCGAGGCCGCCGTACACCCGCTGCCGCTGGCCGCCTTCGCGCAGATGATGGCGCTGTCTCGCCGGAACGACGACCCCGAGCGGGCGTCTCGCCCCTGGGACATCGACCGGGACGGGTTCGTGCTCGGGGAGGGCGCCGCGATGCTGGTCATCGAGAGCGCCGAGCATGCCGAAGCGCGCGGAGCAAGGGTGTACGCCGAAGTGGCGGGCGCGGGCGTCACCGCCGACTCCCACGACATCGCCCAGCCCGACCCCGAGGGCGTCGGCGCAACGCGTGCGATGCAGCTCGCCTTGGTCGAGGGCCGGCTCGCCGCGAGAGACGTCATCCACATCAACGCCCACGCGACGTCCACGCCGCAAGGCGATGTCGCCGAGGTGCTAGCGATCACCAACGCGCTCGGCGGCGAGATCGACCACGTCATCACCACTTCCACCAAGTCGATGACCGGACACCTGCTCGGGGCCGCGGGCGCACTCGAGTCGGTGGCGACGGTGCTTGCGCTGTACCACCGCGTCGTACCGCCGACCATCAACGTCGACAACCTCGACCCGGCGGTCAAGCTCGACATCGCCACCGAGCAGCGGACGCTGCCCGGTGGCGACATCGCAGCCCTCAACAACTCCTTCGGCTTTGGCGGCCACAACGTCGCCATCGCCTTCCGTTCAGCCTGAGCCCGAGGCGGCCATGACCACCACCGACAACCCTCCGACGACAGCTCCGGCCAAGCCCACCAAGCTGCCCCGCGACCAGGATTCGCGCCACCCGAGCAAGCGACTCGCGGCGTTCTTCGACGGCGGGGCCTTCGAGCTGATCAGCGACGACGACGAGAGCGGCATGCTCGCGGCCGTCGGCCCCGTCGACGGCGTCCACACGGTCGCGTTCTGCTCCGACGCCACGGTGATGGGTGGCGCCATGGGGCACGAGGGATGCAAGGTGGTTGTGGCCGCCTACGAACGTGCGCTGGCGGACGACGCTCCGATCGTGGGGCTGTGGCACTCCGGCGGTGCCCGACTGGCCGAGGGCGTGCTCTCCCTACACGCGGTCGGGCTGATCTTCCACGCCATGACACAGGCGTCGGGCAAGGTGCCGCAGATCTCTGTTGTGCTCGGCCCCGCTGCCGGTGGCGCCGCTTACGGGCCGGCGCTGACCGACGTGGTGATCCTCGGCCCGGACGGGCGGATCTTCGTGACCGGCCCGGACGTCGTGCGCTCGGTGACGGGTGAGGACGTCGACATGCTGCGCCTCGGTGGACCGGAGCCGCACGGCCGGCGGTCCGGCGTCGTACACGTCCTCGCCGACTCGGAGTCGCACGCGCTGGGCGAGGCGCGTCGGCTGGTGGCGCTGCTCGGCAACCAGGGTTCGCTGGATGTCCGCGCGGTCGAGGACCGTGACCTCTCCGAGCAGATGCCGCAGAGCCGGAGGCGGGCGTACGATGTCCACCCGTTCGTCGGGGAGCTGCTCGACCGTGAGTCCATGCTCGAGCTGCACCAGCGGTGGGCGCCAAACATCGTCACCGCGCTGGGCCGACTCGGCGGCCGCACCGTCGGGGTGATCGCGAACAACCCGTTGCGGCTCGGTGGATGCCTGGACTCGCCGTCGGCGGAGAAGGCGGCGCGGTTCGTGCGGATGTGCGACGCGTTCGGCGTCCCGCTGGTCGTAGTGGTCGACGTGCCGGGTTACCTGCCGGGCGTCGGCCAGGAGTGGGACGGCGTCGTACGACGAGGGGCCAAGCTGCTGCATGCCTTCAGCGAGGCGCAGGTGCCGCGCGTGACGCTGGTGACCCGTAAGGCCTACGGGGGGGCCTACATCGCGATGAACTCCAGGTCGCTGGGCGCCACCCGGGTTTTCGCCTGGCCCGGCGCCGAGGTGGCTGTCATGGGGGCGGTCGCCGCCGTCCGGATCCTGCACCGCCGCAAGATGGCCGCTGTCGCAGACGACCTGCGTCCGAAGGTCGAGGCCGAGCTCGCCGCCGAGCACGAGCGGCTTGCCGGCGGCGTCGACAGGGCAGTCGAGATCGGGGTCGTCGACGACGTCGTCGAGCCAGCGGCCACCCGATCAGCTCTGGCCGCTGCGTTGGCCGCCGCCGATACCGGTACCGGCGGCAGGCACGGCAACATCCCCCTCTAACGCCGAAGTCGCAGTCCTAGCCGTCCGAAGTCGCAGTCCTAGCCGTCCGAAGTCGCACTTCTTGCCGTCGACCGCAATCCGAGGGCAAGACGCGCAACGTCGGAGGACGAGACGCGCAACGTCGCAGGGCAAGACGCGCAACGTCGGCGAAGAGGGCTAGACGACGTGGTGGAGCCACCGGACCGGAGCGCCGTCCCCAGCATGGCGGAACGGCTCGAGCGCGTTGTCCCACGCCTTTCCCAGCAGCTTGTCGACCTCGGCCAGCAGCGGCAGGTCACCCATCGACGCCTTCGCCACGGCCGACTTGAGGCGGTCCTCGGGGATCATGATGTCGCCATGCATCCCGGTCACCGCATGGAAGACGCCGAGCTCAGGGGTGCAGGAGAACCGCGCGCCCTCGCCGCTCGGGGTCGGGTCCTCGGTCACCTCGAACAGCAGGTGCTCCCAGCCTCGCAGCGCCGACGTCAGCCTAGCCCCGGTGCCCACCGGCCCGGCCCAAGACATCTCCGCCCGGTACGACGCAGTCTTCGCGGGCTGCGGGGTCCAGGACAGGTCCACTGGGATGCCGAGCACCCCGCCGATCGCCCACTCGACATGCGGGCACAGCACCGCGGGCGAGGCGTGCACGAACAGCACTCCACGCGCCGCGGTCTCTATGGCCAGGCCACCAGCAGGGGCGTTCAAGTTCCGACTCACCGATCCTCCTCAAGGCTCCAGGTTTCGCCTTCCCCAGCGATCTGCTTACCTCGGGGTGGATCGTGATCTCCGTTCCATTGTGCCTCATCGGCCACTCCAGCACCAGCGCTACGGCCAGCGGGAGGCCACAAACAGCCCGGCGGCGGTCGAGACCAGCGCGAGCATCACCAGATAGCCGACGTACTCCGAGGTGGCGTCTCGGCGTTCCTCGGTGTAGACGAGCCGGCCGTCGACGTCCTCGTAGGCCTCGACCAGGTCGTTCGGACTGGCCGCGACGTAGGCCTTGCCGCCGGAGATGTCGGCCACCTGCTGAAGTTGCTCGATCTCGACCGGCACCGAAACCGTCTCGCCGCGGGAGAAGATCACCCCCTCCGGCGTACCCAACGCCACCGTGTAGATCGGCACGCCCTGCGCCTTGGCCGCGCCGGCCGCATCGACCTGTGATCTGCCGACGGTCCGGGCGCCGTCGCTGATCAGCACGATCATCGCGGGCAGCTTCCCCTCGGGAGCGCTGGTGCCCGCCAGCGACTGCTCCACGACGTCGAGCGCTGTGTAGATCCCCTCGCCTGTTGCGGTGTACTCGGAGAGCTGCAGACTGTCGATGGCCGTCGAGACCCTGGCCCGGTCCACTGTTGGCGGTACGACGACCTCCGCGAAGCGGGCAAAGCTCACCACCGAGACCTTGAAGGCCGGTGGCAGCTGTGACAGGAACTCCGTCGCAGTGTCTTTCGCGGCGGCGAACCGGCTCGGGGAGACGTCACCCGCCTGCATCGACAGCGAGACGTCGATCGTCAGCACCACCGTCACGCCCGTCTCGCGAGGCACCTTGACGACCGCGCTCGGCTTGGCGAAGAGCACAACGGCGAACGCGAGCGTCAGCATCGCGAGCGCCACAGCGCCATGCTGGCGCCAGCTGATCCGCCGCGGCACCACCGCGTCGAGCAGCGCCATGTTGGTGAACCGCACCGCGTAGTGGCGCTTGCGGTACTGCAGCAGCACATACAGCACCACGAGCAGCGGGACGAGCACCAGCAGCCAGAGGCGTGCGGGCTCCAGGAAGCTCACCGCATGACCCCGGTCGGCGGCTGATGCAGCCTGGCGGCCACGCGGCGATGCTTGAGCGCGAACCGGGCGGTGTCGGCGACCCAGTCCCGATCTGTGCGCAGCACCAGATGAGCCACGCCGGCCCGTCGAAGCGCCCACGCCGTACGCCGACGCTGGAGACTTGCCGCGGCCGCGTACCGCTGGCGTGTCTTTCGGTCGGCGGTGTTGAGCTCCCGCGCCACGCCCGTCTCGGGGTCTTGCAGCAGCACGGTGCCCACGTTGGGGATGGTCAGCTCCCGTGGGTCGATGATCTCCACGGCGATGCTCTGATGACGGGCGCCCAGTTCACGCATTGCCCGCTCCCACGAGGGCGGCGTCTCCGGGTCGCTCGCGGAGTCACGCATGTCGATGAAGTCAGAGACCACCACCCGCAGGCCGCGCTTACGCTGTGACCGCGCGACAGCGGTGATCGACTGCGCCAGCGACTGCGTCGGCGCGGCCCGGCCCGGAACGGCGTCGCGGAGCAGCGATCGGAGCAGTCCGAACAGCGCCAACCGTCCCGATCGGGCCGGCCATCGCTTGAGGGTGCCGTCACGAAGCACGTATCCACCGAACCTGTCCCCCACCCGGAAGGTCAGCAGGCCCATGGTGGCGACAGCGGCGACAGCGAGGTCGCGCTTCTCCATCGCCGCAGTGCCGAAGTGCATGGACGGCGACAGGTCGACCAGCACCCAGGTCTCCAGCTCGCGGTCGGCGATGACGTCGCGCACGTGCGGGATCGTCGTACGCGCCGTCACCGCCCAGTCCATCCGGCGTACGTCGTCCTCGCCGGGGATGTACGTCCGCGCCTCGGCCATGTCGGTGCCGGGGCCGGGCAGCAGGCCCAGGTGCTCGCCACGAAGGAAGCCCTCGAGCCGGCGGACGATCTGCAGCTCCAGCCGACGCAGCGCCTGCTCGGGCGCCAGCTGTGAGAGCGGCACCTGGTCGGCGCTGAAGCGGTACGGCACCTCAGCGGAACTCCGGCCGGGTCGAGTTGTTCCACACCGCGTGCGGCTGCGGGATCGCGGCGACGACCCGGTCCACCACCGCGCGCGGGTCGACTCCGTCGGCGACGGCGTCGAAGGACAGCACCAGCCGATGCGCCATCACGTCTCGTGCCACCGTCGCGATGTCTCGGGGAAGCACGTAGCCGCGGCCGTGGATGAGCGCGACCGCCCGAGCTGACGCGGCCAGCCCAAGAGTCGCGCGCGGGCTGGCGCCGATCTCGATCACGCTGGTGAGCTCGTGCAGCCCGAACTCGGCTGGTGAGCGGGTCGCCAACACGATGCGGACGATGTACTCGGCGACCAGGTTGTGCAGGAAGACGTGGTCGGACTCGCCTTGCAGATCGCGGATCAGCTCAGGTGTGAGCACCTGCTGAGCCCTGGGCGGATCCACGCTCATCCGCCGCAGGATCTCGAACTCCTCCTGTCCCCGCGGGTGGCCGACGTCGACCTTGAGCAAGAAGCGGTCACGTTGGGCCTCGGGCAGCGGGTAGACACCCTCGGACTCGATCGGGTTCTGGGTGGCGATCACGATGAACGGCTCGGGCAGCGCGAACGTCTGACCCCCGATCGAGACCTGATGCTCGGCCATCAGCTCGAGCATCGCCGACTGCACCTTGGCCGGCGCCCGGTTGACCTCGTCGGCGAGGACGAAGTTGACGAAGACCGGCCCGAGCTCGACGTCGAAGCTCTCCTTGCTGGGCCGGTAGATGCGGGTGCCGACGATGTCGGAAGGCACCAGGTCGGGGGTGAACTGGACCCGGGCGAAGGTACCGCCGACCACGTCGGCGAAGGTCCGAACGGCGAGCGTCTTCGCCACACCTGGCACGCCTTCGAGGAGGACGTGGCCGCGGGCGATCAGGGCGACCATCAGCTGCTGGACCATGTGCTCTTGTCCGACGATGACGTGCCTGACCTCGCTGATCGCCTGCTGGGTCAGCCCCGCCATCCGGGTCAGCTGCGACCTCGATGAGGGCGACTCCGTCGAGGTCGCCGGGCTCGTGGTCACGTGGTTTCCCTTCGCGGGCTGGTGTCGTCGTACGCTCGTAAGTGTTACAGACCTGCCCAAGACCTCGGTGTGCGCGTGCGAGGGCCACAACCAGACCCGACGGAGGGCCATGGCCGAGAGCCCACAGCCCGTTCGGGTGCTGCCGCTGGAGCGTCGTGATCCACCCGCGCTCGGGTCGGTGCGGTTGACCGGACGGCTGCACAGCAACGACGCCGGAGTCGTGTACGCCGGCGAGGCTGCCGGCCGGTCGGTGGTCATCGCGATGCTGGGTGCCGGCGCGGAGCAGGACCCCTATGCCCGGGCTCGGTTCCTGCAGGGCGTCGAGCAACTCGTCACCGCCGAGAACGCAGAGAGGCTGATCGAGTCCGACATCGACGTGGACATCGCGCCGTGGGTGGCGATCCGGGCCGATGGATGGGAGGACGGGCTATCGGCCGCGACGGCGATGTTGGCTCCGGTGACGCTGGACGACATCGCGCCGATGGGTGACGCGAGGGGACCGACCTTCCGGCCGCACTGGTTCCGGCGTGACGGTGCGGGTCGGTGGCGGCTGTGGCCACTGCCGTGGCCCGTCAGTCTGTCGATGGCCGGCCGCTGGACCTACCTCGCCGCGTTCGCGTTGGTCTTGGCCATCGCAGCGCTCGCGCTGTGGATCGCGGTCAAGATCTTCGAGGACCAGCCGCCACCGCCTCCCGGGCCGGGCCCCTTCCCGCCGAGCCCGAGTCCTCCCCCCTCACCCACTCCGACTCCTACTCCGACCCCGACGCCCACCCCCACTCCGGCTCCGACCGGCCCGGGCTCCACCACGACGACCGACGTCCCTCCCCGCGTCTAGAACACTTCCCCACGTATGGCACATCTCATACATAAATGTATTGCATTCACAATACATCCAGTCTAGCATTACGGCCTATGGAGCGTGCCTTCCCGTTCGAGACCCCCATCGCCAGCGACGCGCTCATCGACCGGCGCGAGGAGCTGGAGCGTCTGCACCTGGCGGCCGCCGACGGCGCCCATGTGCGCCTCGCCGGCCCGCGCCGCTACGGTAAGACCTCGCTGCTGCTGGCGCACGCGCACCACCTCGGTCAGAGCAACTGGCGCACCGTCCATGTCGACTTCTACGGCGTCACCTCACTCGCCGAGGTGTGCGGCCGCATCGCGAGCGCATACTCGCGGCTGCGCGACAACCGGGTGCGCGCCCACCTCGACGCACTCGGCGCCCGGCTCGGCGTCTCCCTGACCACCTCCGGGGTCGGGCTCACGCTCGGCCCACGTCACCCACAGCCGTCCACCGACTCGACCCTGACGGCGGCGGCCGAGCTGCTCGATCTGCCGGTCAAGCTGTTCGAGAAGGACCGGCAGCCGACGCTGGTCGTCTTCGACGAGTTCCAAGACCTGCTCAGCGCGGGGTCGACGCTCGACGGGCTGCTGCGCTCCCACGTGCAGTACCACGGTGACGCCGCCACCTATATCTATGCGGGCTCCCAGCCCTCGCTGATGCGGCGGCTGTTCACCGACCGGGAGCGGCCCCTTTACGGGCAGGCCGAGCCGTTGGACTTGGCGCCGCTGCCCATCGACGACGTGCTCATCGAGCTGGCCGAGCGGTTCCTTGCGCTCGACGAGGATCCGGGCGAGGCGCTGGCGCCACTCGTCGCCGCGGCCGCCGGGCACCCGCAGCGCACCATGTTGCTGGCCCACCTCCTGCACCGCGAGCTCGGCGTACGACGCTCCGGCGGTACGACGCTCCCCGGCGACGCGCACGCCGAAGGCCTCGCGCTCGCCGAGGCGATCTTCGGGCTCGCCCTCGGCCAGACCACCGAGGCGCACCAGGGGATCTGGGACGGGCTCAGCGCCGGCAAGAAGGCGGTGCTCGCTGCCCTAGCCGACGGCTTGCGGCCGACCGGGTCGCGGGCCACCGAGCGATCCGGCTTGACTCGCGCAGCCTTGCAGTCGGCCCTTCGCGAGCTCGGGCGCGAAGGGCAACACGTCAGCCGGATCGTGACGGACGCCGGCGCGTCGGGCGACTGGCACTATATCGACCCGCTGTTCGCGAAGTGGGTGACGCTGCGGGGTCATGTCCCCCGCGGTTGACAGCCATTCTCCTTGCGAGTGCGTCTGGGTCAGTCGGCGACAGTGAACCGGTCTCTGCTGTGCCGGTCGTTCTCGATCTCGTCGACGACCGCCACCGCAAAGTCCTCCGCGCTGATGTAGTCCCCGATCAGCGTGTCGGTACCGGTGCGGAACCTGCCGGTGCGCTCCCCCGGGCCGATCATCGGCGCGGGCGACACATACACCCAGTCGGCCAGCGCACCGGTGCGCTCGAGGAGCTCCAGCGCTGCCGCCTGGGTCTCTGACTCGGCGCGGGCGGCTTCGGGGAACCCCGCAGTGTCCATCAGTCTGAGCCCGGGCGCGACCTCGAGGCTGCCCGCCCCGCCGACGACGATGAGCTTGCGGGTCCCTACGTTCTCCGCAAGTACGGCGACCGCGTGCAGGAAGACTTGGTGCCTCCCGCCTGTCCGGCTCGGGCCGATCGCCGACACCACGATGTCGTGCTCGGCGGCGATGCGGGCGACGTCGTCGGCGTCTCCGGCGTCACCTTGACGGACTCGCGCCGCTTTCGGAACCTGAGCGCCGGCCGTCCGGCTGAGTGCGGTCACCTCGTGGTCGCGGGACAATGCCTCCAGCACGATGCGCGAGCCGATCATACCGGTGGCGCCGTACAGCGCGATCCTCATAGCGTGAGAGTATCGGCGCGGCCGGGCGCGGCGTCTGGAGACGGCCCGTGCGGCACTGGATGGGGCGGTAGCTCAGCTGGTTAGAGCAGAGGACTCATAATCCTTGGGTCGCGGGTTCGAGTCCCGCCCGCCCTACCAAACGCCGATGAAGTGGCTACCTCAGTCCGACCCGAGGACGCGAGCAGGCGGGTGCCCGGCCTGCGGTCGTAGCCTCCAGCGACGGGTACATGGCCAACGTTCCAGAATTGGTGATCATCGTGCCCGTCACGACCACCGACCGCGGCTGGCCACACCATGTCCGGGTCGAGGGCCAGGACGTCGACCTGCCATGGCCGGGACCGTGAGCCGAGGTCAGCCTGCGGCGATCACCGCGACGGGGACGCGCTGGACGAGGTTGTTGGCGAACCCACCGGGGTTCCATGGCTGGTCGATCGGCTGACTGCGCCCGCTCATGTCCGATGCACGGGCAGACAGCACGTAGCTGCCCGGGGTGGCCTCCCAGGACCACGACCACCGCGCCCACCCCCAACGGTGCGGTGCCGGCTCAAGGCTGGTGGGGGCCCACGTGTCCCCACCGTCGACGCTGACCTCGACAGCGCGAACCGGAGCCCAACCGGACCACGCGCGACCCTCGACCGTGATGAGGCCGGGACGTACGACGCGCGTGCGTGACATGAAGTCGGGGAATCCCGGCGGCACCAGCAGCGCGCGAGGTTCGATGCGCGTCAGCGGCACGCCGTCCTCATCCGGCTGCCGCCGGACCCGGTAGGCACGCATCTGAAACCCCTCGAACGACACGGCGGCGACGTCGACCTGCGACAGCCACTTCACGTGCGCCATGCCGTACCAGCCCGGCACGACCAGACGCAGCGGATAACCGTGCTGGGGAGGCAGCGGCGCGCCGTTCATCTCGTACGCCAGCAGGACGTCTTCATGCATCGCCTCTGCCACCGGCAGGCTGCGCTGATAGTCCTGCTCGACGCCGCGTTCGACTCCGTGGTCGGCGCCGGTGAAGACGACGTCGACGGCGTTGCTTTGCATGCCGGCTTCGCGCAGCAGCGG
>JACCUS010000078.1 GCA_013811715.1 Nocardioidaceae bacterium | reverse complement strand
TCGGTCAGCACCCGGCGCAACGGGTCCAGCCCGTCCGGGCCGCCATGCACACTGAGCCCAGGCTCGGCCTCGCGGTAGTCACGGGGCAGCCCGGCCAGATCGGCAGCAGGCACGTGCGGCAGGTAGGCCACCACGACGTTGAAGCCGGCACGGCACTCGGCCGGTAGCCCGCAGAACCAGTCCCCGGAAAGCACCGTGTACGCCCACCGGGCGGCATTGAGTCGGGCGCACTGGACTGCCCGCGGGTCGATGTCGGTGGCGATGATCTCAGCAAAGCCGGCCCGAGCCGCCAAGGCGGCGGCGAGAGCCCCGGACCCACAGCCCAAGTCGAGCGCCCTGGCAGCCCCGCGTCGCCTGCGCAGCTCACGAGATGCCGCCCAGACGAGCGGCTCGGCTCGTGGCCGTGGAACGAACACTCCCGGCAGGAGCCGGATCCGCAGGCCGTCGAAGCGGGCGTAGCCCACGACATACTCCAGCGGCTCGCCGGACTCTCGCCTGGCAACGGCGACCTCGAGCTCTTCGGGGGCGCCGAACGCCTCCACCAAGGCCGCCGCCTCGTCCTCCGCGAAGACGCAGCCGGCCGCCCGCAGCCGTGACTCCAGGTCGACCACTCGCACCAGCGTCACCTCCGGACCGGAGGGCGTCGGCTGGTAGCGCGGGTCACTGGAGCTTCTCGACCGGGGAGTAGCGCAGCAACAACCGCTTCACGCCGATCGAGCCGAAGTCGACGGAGGCGATCGCCTTGTCGGCCTGCCCCTCTACCGTGACGACAGTCCCCATCCCGAAGGTGTCATGGGCCACCCGGTCACCGGGCGCCAACGACGGCACCGGTCGGGTGCCGGCGGTGGGCTTGGCGGACGGCAGGTGCGGCGCCGCCCGTCGTACGGCGGTCGCGGCCTGGCGGGTGGGGATGTACCCGCCGGAGCCGGCGTACCGCGTCGATGCGGACGAGCTGCCCCAGGACGCCTGGTCGGCCTCGGTGCGCCTCCAGTCGACCAGCGGCGCGGGCAGCTCGGCGAGGAAGCGTGACGCGGGGTTGTGCTGCGGCGCGCCCCACGCCGATCGCACGAGCGCACGTGAGACGTAGAGCCGCTGCCTGGCGCGGGTCAGCCCGACATAAGCAAGCCGGCGTTCCTCCTCCAGCTCGGGCTGGTCGCCGAGGGATCGCGCGTGGGGGAACACACCGTCCTCGAGCCCGGTCAAGAAGACCACCGGGAACTCCAGACCTTTCGCGGTGTGGAGCGTCATCAGCGTGACGACGCCGCCGGACTCGTCCTCGTCGGGGATCTGGTCGGAGTCGGCCACCAGGGCCACCCGCTCGAGGAAGTCGCCCAAGGTGGCGCCGTCACGCTCGTCGGCGAACTCGCGTGCGACAGCGAGCAGCTCACCGAGGTTTTCCATGCGGGTCTCGTCCTGGGGGTCGGTCGACGCCTCCAGCTCAGCCAGCATGCCCGACCGGTCGAGGACGGCGTCGAGGATGTCGTCGGGACGCGCGCGGTCGGCCACCAGCTGCTGCAACCCTGCGATCACCTCGACGAAAGCCTCGATGTTCCGCAGCGACCGGGTGGCGATGCCCGGCGCGTCGACGGCGTCGCGCAAGGCTTGCCAGTACGACGTCTTGGTGCGCTGGGCGAGCACGTCGACGCAGGCCTCCGCCCGGTCACCGATGCCGCGCTTGGGGGTGTTGAGAATGCGGCGCAGCGAGACGGTGTCGTCGGGGTTGTCGAGCATGCGCAGGTAGGCCAGCGCGTCACGGACCTCCCGGCGCTCGTAGAAGCGCACACCTCCGACCACCTTGTAGGGCAGTCCCACCCGGATGAAGACCTCTTCGAAGACTCGGCTCTGCGCGTTGGTGCGGTAGAAGACTGCCACGTCGGTAGGCTTCGCCAGGCCGTCGTCGGTCAGCCGGTCGATCTCCTCGGCGACGAACTGGGCCTCGTCGTGCTCGTTGTCTGCGACATAGCCGGTGATGCGCTCGCCGGCGCCGGCATCGGACCACAGGTTCTTCGACTTGCGGCCCGAGTTCTGCTTGATCACCGCGTTGGCAGCACTCAAGATGGTCTGCGTCGACCGGTAGTTCTGCTCCAGCAAGACGGTCGTCGCGTTCGGGAAGTCCTGCTCGAACTGCATGATGTTGCGGATGCTGGCGCCGCGGAACGCATAGATCGACTGGTCGGCGTCGCCCACGACCATCAGTTCCGCCGGCTCTGCCGCGGGCGATCCGGGCGCCCCCTCGGCGGCACCGACCAGGTCGCCATCGACGGTACGGCGCGTGGAACCGGGGCCGCACAACTCCCGGACCAGGACGTACTGCGCGTGGTTGGTGTCTTGGTACTCATCGACGAGGACATGCCGGAACCGGCGCCGATAGGTCTCGCGCACGTCGGGAAACGCCTGAAGCAGGTGGACGGTCGTCATGATGAGGTCGTCGAAGTCGAGTGCGTTCGCCTCTCGCAGCCTGGCCTGGTAGACCGTGTAGCACTCGGCGAAGGTGCGCTCGAGGTGGTTCTGCGCATTGGCCGTGGCCGCCTCGGGGTCGTGCAGCTCGTTCTTGTGGTTGCTGACCCAGTTGAGCACGGCGCGCGGGTTGTAGCGCTTCTGGTCGAGGTCGAGGTCGCGACACACCAACCCCATCAGCCGGCGCGAGTCGGCGTCGTCGTAGATCGAGAAGTTGGAGCGGTAGCCGAGGCGCGTGACCTCTTTGCGCAGCACGCGAACGCAGGAGGAGTGGAAGGTGGACACCCACATGATCTTGGCGCGTCCGCCGACGAGTTCGTGGACCCGTTCGCGCATCTCGGTGGCGGCCTTGTTGGTGAACGTGATCGCGAGGATCGAGCCGGGGTGTGCTCCCCGCTCGGCCAGCAGCCAGGCGATCCGGCGCGTGAGCACACGCGTCTTGCCTGACCCTGCGCCGGCCACCACGAGCAACGCCGAGCCCTCGTGGGTCACGGCCGACCGCTGGGAGTCGTTCAGGCCCTCCAGCAGCTCGGATGGCGTGGGACGTCGCCGTCGACGCGGATCCGCGGGCACCTCGGGCACACGGTCGGGATCGGCCAGCGGAGGCAGCGGGAGCAGTGCAGACATGTCGTCTCACATGCTACGTGTCGGAGCAGACAGCCACGGGCAAGCGACGCCCGTCGTGGAGACGGTGACGGTTACAGCGGAGCGTCGTGCTCGACGAAGTGCGGCTCCGGGTCGACACCGGTGTCGAGATCAGTGGCGAGGCGGTACTCCAGGTGCAGGTGGTAACCGAACGCATTGCCGGTGTCGCCGATGCGGCCGAGCCGCTGCCCCTTGGCCACGGACTCGCCAGACGTCACGTCGATCGAGCTGAGGTGGCTGTACCAGACCTCGTCGCCGTTCCCGAGTCGCAGCCGGACCTGGTAGCCGTAGGCGCCGTCCCAGCCGCTGCGCGCCACCACGCCGTTGGTCACCGCGAACGCCGGCGTTCCGTAGCCGGCCGCGAGGTCGATGCCGGTGTGGTAGCCGGAGGACCAGTAAGGGCCGGCCTCCCCGAACACGCCGGAGACGTGGTACTTGCTCGTGGGCAAGACCCACATGTCGGCGCGGGCTACCCGCAGCTTCTCGGCGCGCTTTGCTGCCTGGATCTTCGCCGCCTCGCGCAGTTTCGCTTTGTGCAGCTCCCTCTGGCGTAGTTCCGCTTTGCGCAGCTCCCGTTGGCGCAGTTCGGCTTTGCGCAGTTCCTGCCCGCGCCGCGCGCTATTGCGCGGTTCGGTGCCTGCTTGGTCGACACGCGGGCGAAGTCCCGACCGGCTGACAGGGGGTGCCTCGCGACCCTCAAGAGCGGCCGACAAGACGTTGGCGACGTACGCGCCGTCATCGCCGGGACTGGTCGGAGCGGCAGCCTCGCCCACGGACAACGACTGGCCGGCTGTTGCCGCCCCGACGACCGCCGCGAGTAGGGCCGCGCCGCCGATCGTCGAGACTCGGGAGATGGTGCCCATGGGACGAGGTTCCTGGGTTGCCCGATGACGACCAGCAGGCCGGTCGCGGCGCGGAGCCCTCGGGGCAGCCTTGCTGGCGCGGTGCCGTGCGGCACGAAGCGTCGACACGCTCGCGGGGTCCTTCCAATGAACGGCTCGGTTGGAGACAACGAGAACTGAGGGTAGCGGAACCGTGAAGGAACAAGAAACCCCAGACTGTGCGGCGGTGCACGACTGGGCTGCCGTTAGTCTGCTTGGGTGTATGTCGTCGTGCGGACCGGCCCGCGACGCGTCACAAATGAGGTGGTGGGCAGTTGATGGCTCCGATTCGCATTGTGATCGCCAAGCCCGGGCTCGACGGGCACGATCGCGGCGCGAAGGTGATCGCGCGTGCGCTGCGGGATTCCGGCATGGAGGTCATTTACACCGGCCTGCACCAAACTCCCGAGCAGATTGTCGACACCGCGATCCAGGAGGACGCCGACATCATCGGTCTCTCGGTGCTGTCTGGCGCGCATATGACACTGTTCAAGAAGTTGCTCGAGTTGTTGGCTGCCCGCGACGCCGAAGACATCGTGGTCTTCGGGGGCGGCATCATCCCCGAGGCTGACATCCCGCTGTTGGAACAGGCCGGGGTCGCAAAGATCTTCACCCCCGGCACCAGGACCCAAGACGTCGTCACCTGGGTCACCAACGCCTTGGCTCAAAGCCGGTGACCCGAGACACCCGCGAAGCATCTGACAAGCGGCACCCCCGAGTCTGCCAACCTCGCTGGTCGTGGCTAGGCTCCGACAGACTCTTCTGACGCCGACCGGATGCTAGAGGCCAACCGTGGACTTGATGGAGTACCAGGCGAAGGAGCTCTTCGCCAAGCATGACGTGCCCGTGACGTTGGGCGCCGTCTTGGAGAACGCAGAGGATGCCCGGGCCGCCGCGGACAAGCTGGGCGGCCGCGTCGTCGTGAAGGCACAGGTCAAAGCCGGTGGCCGGGGCAAGGCGGGTGGCGTCAAGCTCGCGGAGAACCCGGACGAGGCAGTCGCGAGGGCCGGTGAGATCCTCGGCATGGACATCAAAGGACACACCGTTCACCGTGTCCTGCTCGCTCCCACGGCCGACATCGCCGACGAGTACTACTTCTCGTTCCTGGTCGACCGGGCGGCCCGCCAGTTCCTGTGCATCGCCAGCATCGAGGGCGGAATCGAGATCGAGGAAGTGGCGCAAGCCAACCCGGACGCCGTCGCCAAGGTCGCGATCGACCCGCTCGTCGGCGTCGACGAGGCGAAGGCACGCGAGATCGTCGCGGCGACGCGGTTTCCCGCTGAGATCGCCGACGAGGCCGCCGTTGTCGTCGGCAAGCTGTGGAACGTCTTCGTCGAGGAGGACGCCTCGTTGGTCGAGGTCAACCCGCTGGTGCGGCTCGGCGACGGGCACCTCGAGGCGCTCGACGGCAAGATCACGCTCGACGACAACGCCGACTTCCGCCACCCCGAGCACGCCGCCTTTCAGGACAGGGCCGACACCGACGCGCTCGAGGCCGACGCTCAGGCCAAGGGCCTCAACTACGTCAAGCTCGACGGCGAGGTCGGCATCATCGGCAACGGCGCCGGCCTGGTCATGTCGACCCTCGATGTCGTCGCGTACGCCGGTGAGGCGCGCCCTGGCCCGGATGGTACCGGCGTCAAACCCGCCAACTTCCTCGACATCGGTGGCGGCGCTTCGGCAGAGGTGATGGCCGACGGGCTGCACATCGTCCTCGGCGACCCGCAGGTGAAGAGCGTGTTCGTCAACGTCTTCGGCGGCATCACCGCATGTGACGCGGTCGCCAACGGCATCGTGCATGCGCTGCAGTTGCTGGGTGACGAGGCGAACAAACCCCTCGTCGTACGACTGGACGGCAACAACGTCGAGGAGGGTCGACGGATCTTGTCCGACGCCGATCACCCGTTGGTCACGATGGTCGACACGATGGACGGCGCCGCGGCTCGTGCCGCCGAGCTGGCAGCGCTGAGCTCGTCGGAGCCGGGAAGGACGGACTGATGGCCATCTTCTTGACCGAGAACAGCAAAGTCATCGTTCAGGGGATGACCGGCTCGGAGGGCTCCAAGCACACGCAGCGGATGCTCAGGTCGGGCACCGCGGTGGTTGGAGGTGTGACCCCCGGCAAGGGCGGGCAATCGGTCGACTTCGAGGGTGCCACCGTGGCCGTGTTCGGTTCGGTGACCGAGGCCGTGGAGGCAGCCGGCGCGAATGTCTCGGTGGTCTTCGTGCCGCCGAAGTTCGCCAAGGCGGCAGTCGTGGAGTCCGTCGACGCGGCGATCCCGCTGATCGTGGTGATCACCGAGGGCATACCGGTCAGGGACACCGCTGAGTTCTTCGCCTACGCCCAGTCCAAGGGCACCTCGCGCATCATCGGGCCTAACTGTCCCGGCCTGATCAGCCCCGGCAAGTCCAACGCCGGCATCATCCCGGCCGACATCACCCAGGCGGGGAGGATCGGGCTCGTCTCCAAGTCCGGCACGCTGCCCTACCAGATGATGTACGAGCTACGCGACTTCGGCTTCTCCTCCGCCGTCGGCATCGGTGGCGACCCGATCATCGGCACCACTCACATCGACGCTGTGCAGGCGTTCCAGGACGACCCCGACACCGACGTGATCGTGATGATCGGGGAGATCGGCGGCGACGCCGAGGAGCGCGCGGCGGAGTACATCAAGGACAACATCACCAAGCCCGTCGTCGGGTACGTCGCGGGGTTCACCGCACCCGAAGGCAAGACCATGGGTCACGCCGGCGCCATCGTGTCAGGCTCGTCGGGGACGGCCGAGGCCAAGAAGGACGCCCTAGAGGCGGCCGGTGTCAAGGTAGGCAAGACGCCGTCGGAGACCGCCGAGCGGGTGCGCGAGCTGCTGCGAGGCCAGTAGCGCCGGGCGCCTCTCCGCCGGGCGCCTCTCCGCCGGTCGCGTCTGCGCCGGTCGCGCGAGACCCATCCTCCTGCTGCTCAACGATCCGACCGGTGCGGGGTCGGAACCCCGCCACCGTCGGATCGTTGGTCCGCCGGCCCCTCAACGATCCGACCGGTGCGGGATCGGAACCCCGCCACCGTCGGATCGTTGCGCGGGTGCTGCCTCGTCGGCGGCGTGTCCGCCGCCGCTGTGGCCGGTGACTCGGCGACCATTGACCCAATGACCGAACTGCTGTCCCGCCCCATCCTGCGGGTGAAGCCCGTCGAGGAAGCCCCCTGCCGCTCTGTAGTCCTGTCGGCGGCGATCGCCGCAGGGTGGACGCTGGCTGCGAGCCTGGTCGCGTGCATCGCGACGGCCGTGGCCGGCTGGTTCGCTGCCGACACCGGGTCGTTCTCGGGAGCGATCCGGGTCGGGGCACTCGGCTGGCTGGTCGGCAACGGCGGTGGTCTGCACCTGAAGTCCGGCGCCGTCACTGTCATCCCGCTCGGACTGGTGGCCGTGGTGGCGTGGATGCTCCACCGGGGCGGTCGGTGGGCAGCGGAGCACTCGCAGGTGCGCTCGTCAGGGGGTGTCGCCGCAGGGACGCTCGTGATGATGGCGGTGTACGCCGGAGCCGGGCTCGTCGTATTCTTCTTGACGCGGTCCGACGCCGTACACGCCGACCTGTTGCGGACGGTGGTGGGGACCACGACGCTGCCGCTGGTCTTCGGGGGACTGGGCTTGGCTCGTGGTGCCGGTCATGGGGAGCGAGTGCTCGATGCGCTTCCCGAAGAGGCTCAGGCTGCCCTCACCGGCGGCCTGGGCGGCATCCTCGCGATGGTCTGCGCTGGCGGAGTGCTGGTGACGGTCTCGCTGCTCGTCCACTTCTCCGCAGCGGTCAGCGTCGCCGAGGCCCTGGACAGCGGCGTGGTGGGCGGCACCGTCATGGCGCTGATCGGCGCCGCCATGGTGCCCAACGCCATCTTGTGCGCGGGCGCGTTCATCGCCGGTCCCGGCTTCGCGGTCGGTTCCGGCACTCTCATCGCACCTGGTGCGGTGACGCTGGGACCGCTGCCCGCATTCCCGCTGCTCGCGGCCCTGCCAACCTCGGGTGCGACCGGGGGTTGGCATTCGGCACTCATCGTGGTGCCGGTCATCGCCGGCGGTCTCGCCGGGCTGGTCGCCGTACGCCGGTATCCGGTCTTCGGGCTCGACCAGGTCGCGTTGCGGGGCGCACTGGCAGGGCTGGCCGGCGGGCTCGGGTTCGGCGCGTTGACCTGGTTGGCCACCGGGGCGATCGGGCCAGGCCGGATGCAAGAGGTCGGTCCCGACGTGCCGGCCACGATCCTCGTCTTTGCCCTCGCCTGCTTGGTCGGCGGAGCGGTCGCGGCGATGGGGGACCGGTGGGTTCGTGAGGCCGGCCGCCAGCGCAAGCTCAAGGGGGCTCGCGAGTCCGAGTGAGGCGCGCGACGGCCGGTCGGTATCGTAGGCCCGCCCGATCGCCGTACCCGTGAGGAACTCGTTGCCCGCTCGCCTCGTCGTCCTCGTCTCGGGGACCGGAACCAACCTGCAAGCGCTGCTCGACGCCTGCGACGAGCCGGGCTACGGCGCGTCGGTGGTGGGAGTGGGCGCCGACCGCGCCGCAACCGGGGGCGTTGAGCGTGCCCGGTCCGCAGGGGTTCCCACTTTCGAGCTTGCCCTGCAGGCGTTCTCGACGCGGGAGGAGTGGGATGCGGCGCTCACGGCCAAGGTCGCTGCGTTCGAGCCCGACCTCGTGCTGTCGGCGGGGTTCTTGAAGCTGGTGGGGACGAGCTTCCTCAGGCGATTCGGGGGCCGTTTCGTCAACACGCACAACGCGTTGCTGCCGTCCTTTCCCGGCATCCACGGGCCGCGCGACGCCATCGACCACGGTGTCCGCATCACCGGTGCCACCCTCTTCGTGGTGGACGAGGGGGTCGACACTGGGGCGATCGTCGAGCAGGTCGCCGTACGTGTCGAGAACGGTGACGACGTCGAGACGCTCACCCAGCGCATCAAGGCAGCCGAGCGGGTGATGCTGGTCGAGCAGATCGGCCGGATGGCCAGGGAGGGATTCACCATCGACGGCAGGAAGGTCACGATCCCGTGAGTGACGGCAGGCGGCCCGTCAGGCGAGCCCTGATCTCGGTCTACGACAAGGAGCGGCTGGACGAGCTGGCGGGCGCGCTGACCCGCGAAGACATCGCCGTCGTGTCCACCGGCTCCACCGCGGCGCGGCTTGCCGAGGCAGGTGTGCAGGTGACAACGGTCGAGGCGCTCACGGGCTTCCCCGAGTGCCTCGACGGCCGGGTCAAGACGCTGCACCCGCGGGTCCACGCGGGGATCCTGGCCGACCAGCGGATGTCGTCGCACCAGGCAGAGCTCGCCGAGCTCGGCGTGGAGGCGTTCGACCTGGTCGTGTCGAACCTGTACCCGTTCACCGCCACGGTGACGTCCGGCGCCTCCATCGACGAGTGCGTCGAGCAGATCGACGTCGGGGGACCCGCGATGGTGCGGGCAGCCGCGAAGAACCATCCCAGCGTCGCCGTCGTGACGTCGCCGGCTCAGTACGACGAGCTGCTGACCGCGCTGAGCGGCGGCGGTTTCACGCTGCAGCAGCGCCGGCGGCTGGCGGCGGAGGCGTTCGTGCACACAGCGACGTACGACGTCCACGTCGCCTCGTGGATGGGCAGCGTGCTCGCCGACACCAGCGGCGGGTCGGGCTTCCCGGCCTGGGTGGGCGCGACATGGGACAAGGCGGACGTGTTGCGGTACGGCGAGAACCCGCACCAGCGGGCGGCCCTGTACACCGACGGCTTCGTGCCCCAGCCCGGCCTGGCGCAGGCGCGACAGCTGCACGGCAGGCAGATGTCCTACAACAACTTCATCGACGGCGACGCGGCGCGGCGGGCGGCCTATGAGTTCGACGAGCCGACGGTGGCGATCATCAAGCACACCAACCCGTGCGGGATCGCTTCGGGTGCGACCGTGGCCGAGGCGCACCGGCTCGCCAACGCATGCGACCCGGTCTCGGCGTTCGGTGGTGTGATCGCCACCAACCGGCCGGTCTCGCCGGAGATGGCCGCGCAGGTGGCGGAGGTCTTCACCGAGGTGCTGATCGCGCCGGACTACGAGGATGGGGTGGTCGAGATGCTGGCTTCCAAGAAGAACATCCGGCTGTTGAGGTGTCCACCGGCTGACCGTGGCGGCATCGAGACCCGGTTCGTCTCCGGGGGCCTGCTGATGCAGTCCCGCGACGCCATGGACGCCGACGGGGATCCGTCCTCCAGCTGGCGGCTGGTGGCGGGTGACGCGCTCGACGAGTCCGGCCTGGCCGACTTGGAGTTCGCGTGGCGTGCCTGCCGGACGGTGAAGTCGAACGCGATCTTGCTGTCCTCCGGACGTGCTGCGGTGGGAGTCGGGATGGGGCAGGTGAACCGCGTCGACTCGGCCCGGCTCGCGGTGGCCCGGGCAGGGCGACGGGCTGCGGGGTCGATGGCCGCTTCGGACGCGTTCTTCCCCTTTCCGGATGGGCTGGAGGTGCTGGCCGAGGCGGGGGTACGTGCCGTCGTACAACCCGGTGGGTCAAGAGGCGACGGCGACGTGATCGCCGCAGCCCAGGCTGGCGGGCTGACGATGTACCTCACCGGCGCACGCCACTTCTCCCACTGACCCTCTCCATCGCCTCCCCCTCCCCCTCTGCGAATTGCGGGAAACTTGCTGTCTGAAGGGCGCTCATGGGTGCAGGTTTCCCGCAAACGGGCCGAAGGGTCAGACCCTGGCGATGCGTCGCCGGGCGCCACGGCCGCGGAGGGGATTGGTGTAGCGGTGGAGACGGCGCAGAAGTCGCCGCTTGCCGTCCCAGGTGAGCGTTGACTCCGTGACCCAGGTCAGCCAGGTGCCGAGCCGCTGGGGGCTGTGGGGCAGCCCGCACACGTCCTCGGCGTCCCGCACGATCTGGCCGGCCTCATGCACGATCTCCGTGGCGATGTAGCCGTAGCGTTGCATTCCCAGCCGAGAGAGCATCTTCTCTCGTTTCAGGTCGTCTTGATGCTGGGCCCTGTCGCGGTGGTACGCGCCGTCGTACTCAGACAGCCGGTTGGTGCCCTTGATCCGGAGATCACCTCGAGCGACGACCTCGCCCTGGCTGTTCCGGATCTCGTGCTGTGGCTCCACCTCGATCTCGGCCGACATGTATAGCAGCCGCAGGATTGTCTCCCAGGCGGATTCGCTGCGTCCGTCGCACAGGGCTAGCGCCCGACGCAGCACGGGGAGACCACGTTGTCGAGGTCGGATCGCAGCGATGATGTCATCGAGGCTGCACAGCTCCCGATGGAGTGCGCTGTCGATGGCCACGACCAGGTCGATCAAGCGGAGATCCTCAGCGAGCTGACCCAGGCAGAGTTCCACCGGCAGCACCGGGACGCCGGCCATGTCGACGAGATGCTGCAGGCGCGCACGGCTCCTGGCGACGTACAAGCCGCCTCGCTCGGGTCGATCTGTGTCAGGTGGCAACGTGGCGAACGTCGGGAGCCAGCTCGGTAGCTGAGGCAACCAGAGCTCTGAGAGTGACGCTCCAGTCCAATGGCTGAAAGCCGCACCGGGAGGGAGTACCTGACTGAGATGGCGACATCGGGTGAGGAGAGACGAGTCGCCCTCGGCTCGTGAGTACAGGCCGTGGCTCACGGGCACCCACTGCGGACCTCGGAGCACGCCAAGAGTGATGCCGAGACTCTCGGCGTCTCCCCATCTCGCAACGCTGGACATGGTGGTCATCTTGCGGCCAGCGCCCGACCCGCAACGGCCGCTCACCAGATCTGTGGACACTGGCCCTTTCCACAGCACTCAATTGCGGGAAGGTTGCTGTCCTAAACCCCCTCGGGACAGCAGGTATTCCGCAATCGCGG
Source organism: Nocardioidaceae bacterium (assembly GCA_013811715.1). Taxonomy (GTDB): domain Bacteria; phylum Actinomycetota; class Actinomycetes; order Propionibacteriales; family Nocardioidaceae; genus JACCUS01. The sequence continues at coordinate 10,557 of JACCUS010000078.1, read as the reverse complement.
GAAGGGGGGCGCGGTGAGGCTAGATCGGCGAGCTGATGGCGCGTGGCACAATCCACGTCGTGACTGCGCAGATCCTCGATGGCAAGGCGACCGCTGGGGCGATCAAGACCGACCTGAAGAAGCGGGTCGCCCGCCTCGTCGAGCACGGTGTGACTCCTGGCCTCGGCACCGTGCTCATCGGGGAGGACCCGGGAAGCGTCGCCTATGTACGCGGCAAGCATCGAGACTGTGAACAGGTGGGGATCGCCTCGATCATGGAGCACCACCCATCAGACATCGGCCAGGAGTTCCTCACCGAACGCATCCACACGCTCAACGAGGATCCGGCCTGCACGGGCTTTATCGTCCAGCTCCCCCTTCCCAGCCACCTGGATCCACAGCGCGCACTCGAGCTCGTCGATCCCGACAAGGACGCCGACGGGCTCCACCCGATGAACCTGGGGCGGCTGGTGTTGATGTACGACGCTCCGCTGCCTTGCACCCCTCGCGGGATAGTCGAGCTCCTCACGGCGTACGACATCGAGCTCGAAGGCGCAGACGTCTGCGTGATCGGGCGCGGCGTCACCGTGGGCCGGCCACTAGGCCTGCTCCTCACCCGCCGTACCGAGAACGCGACTGTCACCTTGTGCCACACCGGCACCCGCGGTGTCGCCGAGCACGTCAGACGTTCCGACATCGTGGTCGCGGCCGCCGGTGTCGGCGGACTCGTCACGGCAGACATGGTCAAACCCGGAGCCGTGGTAGTAGACGTCGGCACCTCACGCACCGACAGCGGCCTGGTCGGCGACGTGGCTTCCGACGTGCGCGGCGTGGCGAGCCATGTCGCGCCGATCCCGGGCGGGGTCGGCCCGATGACTCGGGCGCTGCTGCTCACCAACATCGTCGAAGCAGCCGAACGGGCGGCCGGGTTGGCGTGAACTGGCTGAAGAGGCCTTCCACGACTGGCGGGATCATCTATCTGATTGTGGTGGCGCTGCTGCTGGTGGGCCTAGGGGTGGTGGCGATCGGGGACTGGAGAAGCGGCGTGACGTTGATGAGCGTCAGCTTCGGTCTCGCCTTCGCCGCGAGGGCGGTGCTGCCGGACGAACGCGCAGGCATGCTGCGAGTCCGGCGCCGCCTGTACGACCTGACCGCGATGGCCGTCTGCGGTGGCACCATGTTGGTCTTGACTTTCCTCATCCGGGACCGGAGATAGCAGAGGTTTCCGCTGCTACTCGATGAGGCCTAGCCCGCGAACCGAGTCGCGCTCCTCACCGAGCTCGGCCGCGCTGGCATCGATGCGGGCCCGGGAGAAGTCGTCGATGTCCAGGCCCTGCACGATCGCCCAGTTGCCGCCGCTCACCGTGACGGGGAACGACGACACAAGGCCCGCCGGCACGTCGTACGACCCGTCGGAGACCACAGCCATCGATGTCCAGTCGCCTGGTCTGGTGCCGAGCCGCCAGTCGCGGGCATGGTCGACGGTGGCGCTGGCCGCACTGGCCGCGCTGGAGGCGCCACGTGCCTCGATGATGGCGGCACCGCGCTTTTGCACGGTCGGGATGAAGTCGTTCTCCAACCAGTCCTGGTCGTCGACTGACTCCGCGGCGTTCCAGCCGCCGACCTCGGCGTGGAAGATGTCGGGGTACTGGGTGGCCGAGTGATTGCCCCAGATCGTCATCTTCTTGACGTCCGCCACACGGACACCCGCCTTCGCGGCGAGCTGGGCGATCGCGCGGTTGTGGTCGAGCCGGGTCAGCGCCGAGAACCGCTCGGGGGGGATGTCGGGCGCGTTGCTTATCGCAATGAGGGCGTTGGTGTTGGCGGGGTTCCCGGTGACCGTGACGCGGATGTCGTCGGCGGCGTTGTCGTTGATTGCCTTGCCCTGGACGGTGAAGATCGCCCCGTTCGCTTCCAGCAGGTCGCCGCGCTCCATGCCCTTGGCTCGTGGCCGCGCGCCGACGAGCAGGGCCAGGTTGGCGCCGTCGAACATCATGTCGGCGTCGTCACCGATCTCGGTACCGGCGAGCGTTGGGAACGCGCAGTCGTCGAGCTCCATCACCACCCCCTCGAGTGCCTTCAGTGCCGGCGTGACCTCCAGCAGCCGGAGCTCGACTGGCGTGTCCGCTCCGAGCAGTGAGCCACTGGCTATGCGGAACAGCAGACTGTAGCCGATCTGCCCGGCCGCTCCGGTGACGGCGACCTTGACGGGATTGGCGGTCACTTGCGGCTCCTGGGGATGTGGGCGGCGGCTGACGTACGACGCTAGCAATCCGACTCTGCCCCGGTTCGCCGGGTCGGTGAATGGCCGTCCGGTCGCCCACAGCGGGCTCTCCAGTCAGGCGGGCCGGGGCTCAAAACCGGGATGTCTGCTCGACACCTTGCGGACCGCGGTGAGGTGTCCGCCGAGATAGCCGCCGACGGTGGCGGTGGCGCTGCCGGCCAGGGCGAGCGCCACACCTTGCGCGTGCCGATCCCGACTTCGGGCGGAGTAGGAGGCGGCGTACAACCCCAGTGCGACGGCGTTCGCGGCGGCGTGCACCACCCCGACCCGCTTCTCGCGCTGACCGGTCGTCGCCCACTCCGCGACGCCGGTCGCCACAGTCGGGACGGCAGACAGCACTCCGAGGGCCAGCAGCCGGCGTGCGGCGGGACGCGACTGTCGGCCGCCGACCAGGTCGAGCACGTTCGTCGAGGTCCAAAAGCCGATGGGTAAGTCGGTCAGCACCGGATGCACCGCGTGCCCGAGCCACGTACCGTGCAGCACGTACCGGCGTCCGGGACTCGCGATCAAGGCGTCGGCCGCCGGTCGCAAGGCCCGCGCGAACCAGTCGAGGCTCGATGACTCCTCGACCCGTCTCGTCCAGTTCACCAGCGTCGATGCGTTATCGGGTCTTCCATCCTGCTCGTTGATCTGTTCCATCGGTCCGCCCTTCTCCTCAACGGGAGAGTGCCCCGATCCCGGGCCGGCTAACGGGTGACGCGCGACTCGGTGAGAAGGGTGACCCGGCGGGACGAGTTGAACGACCGGCGCCCAAGTGACGTCGTACGCCGAACTCAGGTATCTTGACGTCAAGAAGAATGCAGCCCACGCCAACACCGGGAGAGCCGCTCTATGGCCAAGATCAAGGTGCAGAACCCCGTCGTCGAGCTCGATGGCGACGAAATGACCCGGATCATCTGGCAGTTCATCAAGGACCGCCTCATCCACCCCTACCTCGACGTCGAGCTGGTCTACTTCGATCTCGGCATCGAGAACCGCGACGCGACCGACGACCAGGTCACCGTGGACGCCGCCCACGCGATCAAGGAGCACGGCGTCGGTGTCAAGTGCGCGACGATCACGCCGGACGAGGCTCGCGTCGTGGAGTTCGGCCTCAAGCAGATGTGGCTCTCACCCAACGGCACGATCCGCAACATCCTCGGTGGTGTGATCTTCCGCGAGCCGATCGTGATCTCCAACATCCCGCGGCTGGTGCCCGGTTGGACCAAGCCCATCATCATCGGCAGGCACGCCCACGGCGACCAGTACAAGGCGACCAACTTCAAGGTGCCGGGAGCCGGCACCGTGACGATCTCGTTCCACCCCGCCGACGGCTCGGAGCCGATCGAGAGGGAGGTGGTGCAGATGCCCGAGGACGGCGGGGTCGTGATGGGCATGTACAACTTCAACAAGTCGATCGAGGACTTCGCACGAGCGTCGCTCTCCTACGGGCTGCAACGCGGCTACCCCGTCTACATGTCCACGAAGAACACCATCCTCAAGGCCTACGACGGCCAGTTCAAGGACATTTTCCAGCGGGTGTACGACGACGAGTTCGAGGCGGACTTCACGGCGGCCGGGCTGACCTACGAGCACCGCCTCATCGACGACATGGTGGCTGCGGCACTCAAGTGGGAGGGTGGCTACGTCTGGGCCTGCAAGAACTACGACGGCGACGTCCAGTCCGACACGGTGGCTCAAGGCTTCGGGTCGTTGGGCCTGATGACCTCGGTGCTGATGACTCCCGACGGCCAAACGGTCGAGGCCGAGGCAGCCCACGGCACCGTGACGCGGCACTTCCGCCAGCACCAGGCGGGCCAGCCGACGTCGACCAACCCGATCGCGTCGATCTTCGCCTGGACGGGCGGCCTCAAGCACCGTGGCAAGCTCGACGAGACTCCCGCTGTCACCGAGTTCGCCGAGACGCTCGAGCGGGTCTGTGTCGAGACCGTCGAGGAAGGCAAGATGACGAAGGACCTGGCGCTGCTCGTCGGCGGTGACCAGGGCCACCTCACCACCGAGGCGTTCCTCGCGGCTCTCGACGAGAACCTGCAGAAGGCCATGGCCGGGTGACCGGCGGCGAGCGGCCTTTGCGCTCGTCGTCCGGCGCCACCCTGGAGATACCGACCAGCACTACTCCTGACGGCGTCTCGCGCCGTCAGGAGTAGTCGCCGACGATCCAGCGCTGCACGGTGGTCGCCAGCCTGCTCCAGTTGCCCGGGTACCCGAGCATCTCGATCCCGTGCCCACCGGACACGACCTCGAGTCGCTTGACGTCCGCCGGGACGTGCCGGATCGCCTTTCGGAAGGCGGGCACGCTTGACGAGTCCGACGGGGAGATGGCGAGCAGCGTCGGCATCGTCAACCGCCTCGCGTCCTGGGCCAAGTCGGTGCCGGTCCAGTCCGGCGGCCCGGAGAGGTCGACCACCGCATCGGCCCGGCTGGCGCGGGCGGCGGGAAGTGCGACCGCGCCGCCCATCGAGGCGCCGACGATGGTGACGCGTTCGGCCCCACGGCGTCGTGCGTACGCCACCGCCGTGGCTGCCTGGCCGATCTGGTCTCCGCTGAGCCGGCCAGCGCAGGTCGACCGGCCGTACCCACACAGGTCGAGGAGCAGGACGTGAACACCCTGACCAGCGACCCGGTCGCCGTACGTCCACCATCCGCACAGTCCACTGCCGCCGGTCTGGTGCAAGAACACCGCCCAGGTCGTGCCGTGGCCCAGCTCGGCGCCGACGAGGCGAGAGCCCCCGGCGCGAATAACCCGTTCGTGACCGGGCCCACGTTCGCCGGTGCAGCGCTGCGCAGGGGTCTCCTCGCCGGCCGCCGGCTCGGTCGTGTCCGACCCCTGGACTGGGCTCGCACTGGCCGAGGCACTCGTCGGCGTACGCGACGCATCGTCAGAACCAGCGCCGCATGCACCCGACAGCACAGCCAGGCCGACCAGTGAGGCGGCAACGCCAAGCCCATATGTAACTCTTGACATAATCACTACACTACACGGCATGAAGACGCTGGGCTACGCGCTGCTCGGACAGCTCGCTCGGGAGCCGCTGACGGGGTACGACCTGACCCGCAAGATGGACTCTCCGATCGGCTACATGTGGTCGGCGCACCACAGCCAGGTCTATCCGATGCTGAGCGACCTCGAGAGAGATGGCTACGTCCGCCATCGGGTGGTCAGCGGCCGTGGGCCCCGCGACACGAAGCTCTACACGATCACCGCGAAAGGCAAGCGGGCACTGCGGTCCTGGATCGCCTCTACGCTTGCGCCCCCCGAGTCGAGGAGTGAGCTGATGCTGCGGGTGCGGGCGTTATGGGTGGTCTCGCCGGACGTCGCACGTGGCCTGATCAAGCAGGCCCGTGACCATCACAGCGACCGGCTGGCTCGCTACGTCGCGGAGGAGCGGGACTTCAGCCACGACGACCGGACCAACGTGGCGCTACCCGCTTTCGCCGCCTATGCCACCCTGACGTGCGGCATCAGCAACGAGCAGCACATGCTCTCCTGGTGCGACTGGCTGCTCGGGCACCTCTCGGCCGCCGCCACCTCCGCAGAGGGCGGCCGCTCGGTCAGAAGATCACCGTCAGCATCAGCAGCAGGCCCGGTGCCACGAAGCTGAGCAGGATCGCCCACGCCACCAGCTTGTGCGAAAGCCTTGTGGGGCTGAGCGATCCGGTCATCGCGATCAGGGCGCCTTCCTCGGTGTTGCGGTCCAGCCCCATCCGCCGCGCGTCGTCGGGGACGCCCTGCACGCTGACCTCACCGCGGAGTGGATCTGGCTCCTGCATGCTGCACCCCTCGATCTCAGGCAACCCTCGGTGTCTCGGACTGCCCATGGTAGTCGGCCCGCGGCGATCCACACCCGCCCGCTGCTGCAGGGCCGACACAGCGCGCCCGCCAGCAGGGTAACCCGGAGCCCTCAGCTGGTCGCACCCGCCTCATCTCGCCGAAACGCCCCCCGCGACGGTGCGACCACCCACACGTGGGGGGGCCGCCAGCCGTGCAGGGTGAACGCCGCCTCCACGCGGTCGACGACGGGGACGAGTCGAGCCACCCGCACCAACGCGATCACGCAGCCGGCGAAACCCCCGCCGGTCAACCGCGCGCCGAGGGCACCAGCGGCGAGTGCCGACTCCACCGCAACGTCGAGCTCTTCTGACGAGACCTCGTAGTCGTCGCGCAGCGACTCATGAGACGCGCTGAGGAACGGTCCGATGTCTTGCGGACAACCGGCCACCAGCAGCCCGGCGACGTCACGGACGCGTTGGATCTCTGTGACGACGTGCTGGGCTCGTCGCAGCTGCGTTGAGTCGGTCAGACTCCGCACCTGCTGGAGGGTCGCGTCCCGCAACGCGGCCAGCCCGAGCTCCGCTGCAGCGGCTTCACAGGTGGCGCGCCGGTCGGCGTACTCGCTGCCTATCAGGGCGTGTTCGGCGCGGGTGTCGATGACGAGCAGGCGCAGGTCGGCGCCGGCCGGCTCGAACGGAATGTGGGTGGCCTCCAGCGAACGGCAGTCGAGCAGCATCGCGTGCCCGGGCTCACAGAGCATCGAGGCGAGCTGGTCCATCACGCCGGTCGGCGCACCGACGTACTCGTTCTCGGCCTTCCGGGCGGCGGCGGCCAGCTCGCCACGGTCGAGGCGGAGGTCGAACTCGTCGCCGACGGCCGCCGCCACCGCACACTCGAGAGCGGCCGACGACGATAGGCCGGCGCCGACGGGCAGGTCGCTGGTGATCTCGATGTCCATGCCTCCACTGATGGCTGGAGCTTGGGACTTGCGGGTGGGCGGCTCGGTAACCGTTGTGGAGACGAGAGCCCAGACGACCCCTGCGACGTACGCCGCCCATCCGTCGACGTCCCCTGGCTGGGTGTCGACTCCGAAGACCGCGGTGCCGGCTCGGCCGGCCGACGACGCGTGTACGACGCCGTCCTCCCGCGCGCTGACCCTGGTCGTCGTGACGAAGGCCAGCGCGAACGGCAGCACCAACCCGTCGTTGTAGTCGACGTGTTCACCGATGAGATTGACCCTTCCGGGCGCTGACCAGGTCGCCGTCATCGCGCCATTGTTCCCATCGATGGCGCGGCCGGCACTAGCGGATCGACTCCAAGACGACCGGCGAGCGACCAGCGCGTGGCCGGAGCTGAGGAGATCAGGACTGGCCTACCCAGCGCGGATGTCTTCTGGTGCCACCGAAAGGTGGACCTGCTGCCGATCCAGTCGGCGTGCGGCGTCTCGATCATGCAGACCGATCCGATGGGCGAACCCCTGCCGATGCTGGATCGCCTGCGCCACAAAGTACAGTCGCTGGCCTGGCCGAGCCCGGAAAGCCGACTCGCCCGAGCCGGTCAGCTGGACCCAGATCCGTCCGTCGCCGCTGGCAAGCCAGAGGCCCTCATCGACGGGCACGGCCAAGACGGTGGCGTCTTCGGCTCTGACCTGCTGACCTGATCGCGCGGCGTCCACGAGAACCGGTCGGGTCAACGCTGGATGACCCGCTCCGATAACCAACGGTTGGCTGGGAAGGGGGGTCACTACTGTCGGGCCGGGCGAGGCGGCCTGCGGGTCGGGTTCGCCTCCCGTCAGTGCCAGGACGGCCACCACCGTGACTACCCCGATGACTGCCCCGGCTGCGCCTACCTGCTGCATCGACCGCCCACTTGGCCGCGGCGGCTTGATCCGGGACAGCCTCGTGAGGAGCCCAACCGGGAGGACCCCGGCGAGGACCCGCTTGCGACCGAGCAACGGCTCGCTCAAGCCAGCGCACGTGGAGCAGGCCAGGAGGTGTGAACCGGCGTTCAACGCCTTCTGCCGCCGCTGATCACCGGCCGACAGCGCCAGTAGAGCAGGCCTGCAGGCGGCCGTCGGGAGGTCGACTCGACGCAGGGCCAAGACATAGTCGACCCGCATCCGCGCCCGGGCCCTGGCCAGCCTCGCAGCCACACCTCCCGGAGTGGACGAGCGGCTCTCAGCCAGCGCCAAGGTGTCGACATCGTGAACCTCGTGGGCGATCAGCGTCTCCCTGTCCCGGTCGGGCAGGGCTCGCAACGCGGTTTGGATGGCCGCAGCCTCTTCGGCGCGCACGATCGTCTCCTGCGGGTCCTCCGGCTCGTCCAAACTCACCAGGCGGACGGCGTTACGCCTCGCTGTGGCATCCATGCGGCCGTGCGAAGCGATCAGATTGCGTGCTGTGACGACGGCGTACGGCAGGAGCGCGTCATCGGCTACCCGGTCGCGGGCATGGAGCACTCGGACGAGCGTCTCCTGCACCACCTCGTCGACCAGGTGGACGTCGCCGACCCGGGCGGCCACGATCCGACGCAACGGGCCGATCAGGGCCACGACCTCGTCCCCATCGTTCCGTTCGCTGGGGGTCACCGCTTCACGGTACTTCACCTCTGGACGTACCGTTCTCGCGGTCACGGACGGCGAGTGAGAAGTATTCCTGCCCGCGTGCGTCATGTGGCTCCGTCGAGAGCGTCTTCCCTGTAACAGCACGCCTCACGGCCTCGTTGCGCATCCTGGCGAGGCTCATCCACACAGGAAGGCTCCGTATGGACATCGGTAGCGCGCTCACCGACGGGTTGAGCACCATCGCCAGCTTCATTCCGAAGCTGGTGCTGTTCTTTGTCATCTTGCTCATCGGGTGGATCATCGCCAAGCTCTTGCTGAAAGTCGTCAACGGCATCTTGGAGAAGGTCGGCTTCGACAAGGCCGTCGAGAAGGGCGGCGTGAAGACCGCTCTGGACAAGAGCCAGTACGACGCGTCGGACATCGTCGCCAAGTTGGTCTACTACGTGGTGCTGTTGTTCGCGCTGCAGCTGGCGTTCAGCGCGTTCGGCCCCAACCCGATCAGCGCGCTGATCACCTCGATTATCGCCTTCCTGCCACAGGCGATCGTGGCAATCATCATCGTCGTCATCGCCGCGGCTGTCGCGAAGGCCGCCAAAGACTTGATCGCCAACATGCTCGACAGGCTGTCGTACGGCGATATCTTGGCCACCGCGGTCTCCGTGTTCATCTTGTTCCTCGGTGTCGTCGCCGCGCTGAACCAGGTGGGCATTGCCACCACAGTCACCACGCCCGTGCTCGTCGCCATCTTGGCCACCGTCGCTGGAATATTGATCGTGGGCGTCGGCGGCGGCCTGGTCAAGCCGATGTCCCAACGCTGGGATGGCTGGCTGGACAAGGCCGGTGAAGAAGCGACCAAGGCCACGCAGCAGGCCAGCCCCCCCGGAGAGGCCGCTCAGCAGCTCGGCCAGCAGTACCAGTCTCAGGCCCACGACCGCGAGGTCACCGACCCCCAGCAGGGCGCTCGGTTCCCCCAGTAACTCCGACAGAGCTAATCGATCCACCATCTACTCACAAGGAGGCAACGTGATCACCACGGAACAGATTCAGAACGTCATCGGCCAGACCATGCACGGCTCAGACGGGGAGAAGATCGGCAAGATCGGGCAGGTATTCCTCGACGACCAGAGCGGTCAGCCCGAGTGGGCCACCACCAAGACCGGGATGTTCGGCTCGAACGAGAGCTTCGTCCCACTGGCCGAGGCTCGAGTGTCCGGCGATGAGCTGACCGTGCCCTATGACAAGGACACGATCAAGAACGCTCCGCGGATCGATCCCGACCAGGGCCACGTCTCCCAGGCGGAGGAGGCTGAGCTGTACCGCTACTACGGCCTCGACTACGCCGAGAGCCAGTCCGACTCCGGACTCCCCACCGGTGAACAGTACGACCAGACCGGTGAAGTCAGCAACGTTGGAAGCGACGTGTCCGGTCCGGCGACCGACGACGCGATGACCCGCTCGGAAGAACAGATCCGGGTCGGTACCGAGAAGCGGGAAGCCGGTCGGGCTCGGCTGCGCAAGTACATCGTCACCGAGAACGTCACCCAGACCGTCCCCGTCAGCCGGGAGGAGGTGCGCGTCGAGCGTGAGCCGATCACCGAGGCCAACCGGGACGCCGCGATGGCCGGCAGCGACCTCACCGAGGAAGAGCACGAGGTGACCCTGCACGAAGAGCGAGCGGTCGTCGACAAGGAGGCCGTGCCGGTCGAACGAGTACGGATGGACAAGGACACCGTCACCGGTCAAGAGCAGGTCTCAGAGGAAGTCCGCAAGGAGCAGATCGAGGCGGAGGGTACCGAACAGCGGGACCGCTGACCTCCGGACGCGTCACCGTCGGGGGCGCGGCGGGACTGCTCCGCGCTGCGCTGCCTTGATCTCCTCATCGGGATCGGGGGTGCGGAGCAGTCCCGCCGCGCGGTAAGCCTTCAACTTCCCCTGGAGCGACAGGATCCCGTCGTACGC